>JBGSKT010000322.1:0-8658 GCA_041741075.1 Lysobacterales bacterium | reverse complement strand
AGCGCCTGCAACAGCAAGCGTGGGCACAGTTGCGGCGAGTCGGCCCCGACCAGCAGCGCCCGGCCATGCCGTTCCAGCATGGCCGCGTACACCCGTGCCAGCCGGCTGCCCAGATCGCCTTCCCCCTGCGCCAGCACCGGCAGATCCACCCAGGCGTCGCCGTCGGTCGCCTCGGCTTCGGCGACCGCCCAGTAACTGGTGAGATCGACCGATTGCCGCGTCGCTTCGGCCACCGAGGCCACCGCCTCGGCCGACCATAGATAGAACGCCTCGGCACGCAAGCGGCCCAGCTCGGCACACAGCTCTACCTTGAACCGCGACAAGGAAGGTGTGTTGACGAAAATGCCAAGCCCGGCGGTCATTGCGAACTCCTGATCATGCGGCTGAGACCCCCCAGCGCCGCAATGGCTTACAGGTTCAGGGTGAAATCCACGCCGAGCACGCGCGGTTCGTTGACGAAGCCGGTCAGGTTGTTGAAATCGACCGCACCCAGCGCTTCGGTTTCATTGAACAGGTTGCGGCCATAGGCGGCGAGTTCGTAACGTCCACCGTTCCAGCGGTAACCGATGCGCAGACCGGCTTCGTTGAGCGGATCGCCGACGAATTCGCGGCTGCGGTACAGGAAGAAATTGATCTTGCTGCGCATGGCGAGATCGGCCAGCACGAACAGGTCGCCAGCGGCCACCGCGCGTTCCCAGCCCAGGGTCAGATTGCCGATCCAGCGCGGCGACTGCGGCAGCGAATTGCCGTCGATCAGTACCGTGCCCGCGGTCGGCCCGGCCGGATCGAGCACGCTGCAGCCGGCGCCGCAGGGCGCCACCGCGAGGTCCGGGTCGTGCAGTTCGGTGTCATTGAAGCTGGCCGCGGCGGTCAGGGTCAGACGTTCGGCGAGCAGCGCCTCGAAGTCGAGTTCCACGCCCTTGCCGATGACCTGGTTGGCATTGATCAGGGTGTTGAAATTGGTCTGGCCGCCGACCGCAGTCAATTGCGCGTCGTCCAACTCATAGCGGAATGCGCTCAGTCCAACCCGGGCGCGGCGCTGCCAGATCTCGGCCTTGTAGCCCACCTCAAAGGACAGGATATCCTCGGAATCGGCCACCGATACGGTGTCGCCGAACAACAGCCGGCCCTGCACCGCGGGCGCACGGAAACTGCTGGCCACGCGTGCATAGACGCGGGCGTCCGGATGGATCGCGTAACTGAGGCTGGTATCGCCGCTCAGATTGGTATCGGCCAGATTGCGCCGGATGCGCGGCGTGCTGCCGGCGCCGATCGGCGAAACCAGGCGCTCGGCCCAGAAATCCTTGTCGTCGTGGGTCAGACGCAGGCCGCCGGCCAGGGTCCACTGCTCATTGAATGCATAGGTCGCCGAGGCATAAGCGGCGATGGCGTCATTGTTCTGGTGCTGACGCGCGCGGCCATTTTCCACGCTGGCCGCGAGCGTGTCGTAATTGACGTTGTCGATGTCCAGACGCTCGTGGAAGAGAAACGTGCCGATCTGCCAACTGAAGGCGCGATCACTGCTCGACTCCAGGCGGAGTTCCTGAGTCAGCTGGTCGTGGCGCGGAATACCATCACCGGATTCGGCCGGAAACGGAATCGGGCCGGGGCCGAACGGCGGCGCGAAGGCGGCGCCAAAGCCGCCATCGACATCGCCACGGGCAAACATGTCGAGCGTATCCCAGGCGCTGATCGAGACCAGCCGGTACTCACCCAGATCCCAGCTCAGGCGCGCGCTCAGACCGGCGCTCTTGACGTCCAGCGTCGGCAGCGAGTCCTGGGCCAGACGGAAGCGGCGAAACCCGGGCGCAAAATCGTTGCTGCTAGGCTGAAACAGGTTGGCCCGATAGACCGCCGAGCCGCCGTTCAATTTGCGCGCCCGGGCCTGAAAAAGACCTTCGAAACCAGTGCCCGGTGCGAACAACCACTGCCCGCGCAGTGCGCGTTCGGTGAATCCCTCGCGGCGGTCGCCAGGCAGAAAGGTATTGCGCGAAAAGTCATCGCGCGCCTGATACAGCACCGACAGCCGGGCCGAGGAATTCTCGCTGACCGCACCACCGACCGCGCCTTCGAAATTGACCAGATCGAAGCGGCCATAGCCGAGTCTGGCGTATCCGGAAGGCTCGGCGTCGGGGCGCACCGACTCGAACTTGATCACGCCCCCCGGGGTATTGCGCCCGAATAAGGTGCCCTGCGGGCCGCGCAAGACTTCGACCCGATCCAGATCGAACATCGGAAAGCCTTTCAGCGTCGGGTTTTCCTGCACCACGTCATCGAGCACCATCGACACCGGTTGGCTGGCGTTGAGGTCGAAATCGGTATTGCCGAGGCCACGGATGTAGAAGCGCGGGAAGGTGCGTCCGAACGAGGATTCCGCGTACACGCTGGGCGCCCGACCACCGAGCTGCAGAATATCGCGGCCGGAGGAACCGTAAGCCTGCAAATGCTCGGGCTTTATCACCGTCAGCGACAGCGGCACGCGGTTGGCGTCCTCGCTGCGTCGCTGCGCGGTCACCGTCACCACGGCGAGTTCGGTCGGCGCGGTCGTGGGCGCGGTTTTGCTGGCCTTGCTGTGGTCTGGTTCGGCCCCGGCCGGGGTGCTTCGCTCATCGCTGGCCGACGCTTCGGAGGCAGGCGCGGCGTTGCTGACCGAGGCCGCGATCAACAGGCTTGCGAAGATCGCCACCGCGCCGCGCGATGGGCGGATCGAGACGAGTTGGGAATGCAACATGGGAGACTCCTGGATGGATGGAACGAAAAGGTAATCGGGCTTCGATTGGCGCCGACGGCGGTCCGTGCCGGGCGCGCGCAGACCAGGCGCAACATTCGTTTCGGCATTCATGGTTGCGGCCGATTCAAGCGCCAGTCGTAGTCGCCAAAGCCTATCTCGAGGCCTGCGCTGGTCATCGCTGCGCGTGACCGCGCATCCAGCCCCAGGGCATCGGCATAACGCAGCAGGAATGGCTTCAGTCCACCGGCCAGGCGCTCGAAGTCGGCGCCATACCAGTCGAAGATCGGGGACAGCAACAGGGTCTGGTTGGCGGCGTCGTAGCGGTTGCGACTGCGGTCGGCCAGGAAGCGTCGGGTCTGGTCTTCGAGTTGTGCATCGAGTCGCGCGCCGACATAGGCCTCGTTGCGCAGCGCCGGACAGCCGACCGAGGCGCAGTTGACCGCAAAATGGATGCGCGGGTCGCGGTAGTTCAGAGCGCCGCGCAGCAGCCCATGTTCGATATCGTCGAGGCTTCGGGTCTTGCCCAGCATATCCAGCACCGGCTGCTGCCAGGGCGAGCTGAGCAATCCACCCAGGTCCTTGATCGAGTCCAGCGCCGGGTAATGGCCCAGGATCAGTTCGATGGTGGCGGCGTTGTAGGCGTTGATCAGAAAGGCCTGCTGGTCCGCGTCCGGCCAGCCGGCATAGGCCTCCGCGTCGACCGCCGACAGGGACTTCAGGTAGGCCTGCAATTTGGCCCGATCGAAGGCGAAGCCGGCGTAATCGACCACGCTGGCGCTGCCGCCGGGCTGCCAATGCACATGCGCTCGCAACAAGTGGCTGAAAACGCGGTGCGCCGGGATCGCATCCGCAGCGACCGCAGCGGCCGCCGCCGCGCCACCGATGCCGATCAGCGCCAGCACCGCAACCAGCAACAAGCGCAGGCCATAGCCCGGCAAACTGGGGCGCCGGACCGGGAATAGGGCAGCGTGGAACCTGATTGACATGAAATGCCTCGGATCGTTGGGAACCACCGGCCGCGTGGCGCAAGCCCGGGTACAATCCGCATAGAGGTGGCGGCGACTGGAAAGGATTCGCACCACCCGCGATTCCCATCCCGAGGACAGCCATTCGATGTTGCTTCCGAGCCGCCATGGCGCCCTGGTCGGCGCCGCACAGGCCGGCGATCTGCAGGCGCTCGACCAGTTGCTGCGCCAATCGCGGCAGGACCTGCGCCGCTATGCGGAGCGTCATTGCGGCATCAATGATGTCGAAGATGCCATCCAGGAAACCCTGTTCGTGGCCGCGCAGCGGATCGGCGACCTGCGTTCACTGGAAAGTTTCAATTCCTGGCTGTTTCGCATCATCAAGCGCGAATGCCATCGCCTGCGGCGCGGCTGGCGATTGCTCACCAACCAGGAAATCGACGAGCAGATCCAGCCGGTGATCACCCCAGAGCCCGGCGAATGGCGCATCGATATCGGCCGTATGCTGGCGACCCTGCCGCCGCACTACCGGACCATCTTGCTATTGCGCGATATCGAGGGCCTGCCGCTCGAAATCTTGGCCGAACGGCTGGGCTTAAGCCTGGCCGCGACCAAGTCGCGCCTGCACCGCGCCCGCCTGCTGGCCCGCGACGTGCTGATGGCTCCCTGACCGCTATCCACCCCAGCGCGACACCCGATGGCTGGCGGTGAGCGTAGCGAACGTAGGGATGGTGAATCAGGGCGCGTAGGCTGGCGGTGAGCGTAGCGAACCCCAGCAGCCGCTGCCGCACAGTCGCAAATGCCTACGCGCTACGGGCTGATTCACCATCCCGGATGACCAGCTCCGCTGTTGAAAGCCCGCTGCGCTTCTTCCGGGCTACGGCTGATTCACCATCCCGGATGACCAGCTCCGCTGTTGAAAGCCCGCTGCGCTTCATCCGGGCTACGCGCTGCGCTTCTTCCGGGCTACGCGCTATCCTCCTGCCCCCGCGGCCGCTGCCAGGACAGCGCCCAGAACAGTGCCGCGAGCAACCCATAGGCGGCGATGAACTGGCCGGCCAGGTCGGCACCGTGGCCGGCCAGCGTCCAGGGCCAGTACACCCCGCCCTGCGGCTCGACGGAATGGATCAATCCGAACGCGGTCAATGCCGCGGCGATCAACAGGACGCCAGCCGCGCGCCGCGTTTGCCCGTCGATCAGGGCGACCAGCACGCTCGCCCACAGCATCGAGGTGATGATGAAGCCATTGCCGAGCACCACGATCACCGCGATCTCGCTGATGCCGTGGCTGGCATCGGCAAACAGCCGCGCGAACTGCTCGGCCGGGACGATGCCGGGATTGCCGAGCTTGATGACGAGCAGGTAGGCGATCGCCGGCAAAAAGGCAAACACCACCGCCGGCGCATGCTTCGGCGGTGTCGCCGCGAAGGCTTGCACCGCGATATCCATCGCGACGTAGATGATGATCGGCGCCAATACCGCCATCGGCAGCAATTCGACCAGACCGGATACATAGCCAAGCATGCCGCCGAGCCCGATGAACAGCCCGGTCAGCAGGGTATAGCCGCTACGCGCGCCCATGTGCTTGTAGGCAGGCTGGCCGATGTACGGCGTGGTCTGCGCGACCCCGCCACAGAGTCCGGCGACCAGGGTGGACAGCGCCTCGGTCAACAGAATGTCGCGGGTCCGGTAGTCGTCGCCGGCCGCCCGCGCGCTCTCGCTGACATTGATTCCGCCGACCACCATCAGCAGACCGAACGGCAGCACCAGCGACAGATACGGCCGCAGGTAGTCGAATCCGGCGACGAAACCCATGGACGGCCAGGGCCAGGCCAGACGCAGTTGCGGCAGTTGCGGGGTCTGGTAGCCGCTACCGAGCAGCCCGGCACCGCCCAATCCGTAATACAGCAGCACGCCCACGCCAAACACGAACAGCACGCCAGGCAGTCGCCAGGGCAGCGGCCCCCTGGCGATCAGCACATACAGCAACAGGCCCAGGGTGACGAAGCCGACCATCGGCACCCGGAGCGCTTCGAGCAGCGGCAGAAAGCCCATCAGCATCAGCGCAATCCCGGCGATCGAACCGAGCAGGCCGGCACGCGGCACCAGACGGGTCAGCCAATCACCGAAAAACGCCAGCACGAACTTGAGCAGACCCATCGCCACCAGCGCGGCCATGCCCAACTGCCAGGTGGCCAGCGCCGCCGCGGCTTCCGTCATGCCGTTGGCCTTGAAGCCGACGAAGGCCGGACCCAGCACCAGCAGCGCCATGCCGATCGAGGTCGGCGCGTCCAGGCCGAGCGGCATCGCGGTCACGTCATCGCGCCCGCTGCTCTGCGCCAGCCGCCGCGCCATCGCGGTATAGACCAGATTCCCGACCAACACGCCGAGCGCGGTACCGGGAAACATCTGCGCAAACACCACCTCGGCAGGAAAGCCGAACACCCCGACCAGGGCAGCGGCGATGAAGCCGAGGATCGACAGATTGTCGACCACCAGCGCCAAGAAACCGTTGATGTCGCCGGGCACGATCCAGGCGAGACGTTTACCGTTGACCACGCAGCCTCCTCGGCGCAAGCGAGACGCGAGTATCGCAGGCGCGGGCGGCCGCGCGTCCCATGCCAGCGCAGGCGCACCCAATTCAGGGCGTTCCAATAGCGCATTGCGGCGCACTCAATCCAGTGCGCCAGCGACTTCGCCCAGGTTCGTTCCTAGGTTGTTGCGAATCATTCGCATTGGCGCTAACATCACCTCACCGCATTTCAGGAGCACCCCGTGAAGCCTCGCCGCCTTGCCCTCGCCCTCTCGCTCACCCTTGGCTGCTTCGCCGTCCAGGCCGAACCGGCCGACCGCGGCAATCTCGCCAGCAAGCTGGACCGACTGCTGGTAGTCGGTAATGCCGTCGAGGCACAGCAGGCCTCCGGATCGGCGCAGTATCTGGACGCCGAAAAGCTGGAACAATTCGACTACAGCGATGTCCAGCGCGTACTGCGCCAGGTGCCGGGGGTCTATGCGATCGACGAGGAAGGCTTCGGGCTGCGTCCGAATATCGGCATCCGCGGCTCCGGCACCGATCGCAGCAGCCGCATCACCTTGATGGAAGACGGGGTACTGATCGCACCCGCGCCCTACGCGGCGCCTGCCGCCTACTACTTTCCGACCATGGCGCGGATGAGCGCGGTGGAAGTGCGCAAGGGCTCGTCCGCGATCAAGACCGGCCCGCGCACTACCGGTGGCGCGCTCAACCTGGTATCCACGCCGATTCCGGACAGCCTGGGTGGCCTGGTCGATTTCGCCTACGGCAAGGACCAGACCACCCTCGCCCATGCCTTGGTCGGCGGTCGTGGCGAGCGCAGCGGATTCCTGCTCGAAACCGTCCAGCAGAACACCGACGGTTTCAAGCGCCTGGACAGCGCCGGCCCGGCCGGCGACGACACCGGCTACAACCTGGAGGACTATGTCGGCAAGTTCCTGCTCAACAGCGCCCCCGACGCGGCTCGCTATCAGGAGCTGCAATTCAAGATCGGCCACACCGAACAGGATTCCAACGAGACCTATCTCGGTCTCACCGATGCCGATTTCCGCGCCAGCCCGAATCGCCGTTACGCCGGCTCGCAACTGGACAACATCACCACCGACCACGACCAATATGAACTGCGCCACCGCATCGAGTTCGGCCGAACGCTGGACCTGACCACGGTCGCCTATAGCAATGACTTCGACCGCAACTGGTTCAAGCTCGAACAAGTCGGCGGGGTGGCGATCGCCGACATCCTCGCGGATCCGCAGCGCTTCGCCCAGCAGATGGCCTGGATCCGCGGCGGCAACAGCCCGAACAACGCTTTCACTCTGCGCAACAACCGCCGTTCCTATTCCGCCGATGGCGTGCAGAGCGTGCTCGGCTGGCAGATCGACGGCGATACGCTCAGCCACCAGATCGAGTTCAGTGCCCGCTACCACGAGGACGAAGAGGACCGCTTCCAGGACCAGGACGGTTACCGCATGGAAAACGGTCGCCTGCTGTTGACCACCGACCGCGAACCCGGCACCCAGGACAACCGCATCGGCGAGGCCGAGGCATTGGCGCTGTATGTCCAGGACGAGATGCGCCACGGGCGCTGGATCGTCACCCCGGGGCTGCGCTACGAGACCGTCGATCTGACCCGCACCGATTTCGTACGCAGCAACACTGGCCGCGACCTGCCACCGACCGCGGTGCGCGAAAACAGCGTGTCGAACCTCAGTCCCGGACTCGGGGTCACCTGGCTCGGCGGCGACGCCTACACCCTGTTCGCCAGCGTCCACCGTGGCTTCAGCCCGCCAGCGCCGGGTGCCACCGCCGAGGAAGAAAAAAGCACCAATGCCGAACTCGGTCTGCGCTGGCATCGCCGCGAGCTTCAGGCGGAAGTGGCCGGATTCTGGAACGACTACGCCAACCTGGTCGGTACCTGCACCGAGTCATCGGGCGGCGGCTGCACGATCGGCGATCAGTTCGACGCCGGCGAAACCCGGATCCGTGGCGTCGAGGCCAGTCTCGGCTACGATCTGGGACGCAGCCGAGGCTGGACTCTGGGTTTGCCGCTGTCCTTCGCCTACACCTATACCGATGCCGAATTCCGCAGCAGCTTCATCAGCGAGTTCGACGAATTCGGCGAGGTGTTGAAAGGCGACCAGCTCGCCTACCTGCCGGAGCAGATGTTTCACGCCCAGGCCGGCCTGGTCGGCGCGCGCTGGGACATCCAGCTCGGCACCACGTATCAGGACCGCATGCGCACCGTCGCCGGACACGGTACGCCGCTGCCCGGCCAAGTCACCGACGACGCCTGGGTGTTCGATCTGGCCGCCAGTTATGCGATCACCAAGGGCACCGAGCTGTTTGCCCGCATCGAGAATCTGTTCGACGAAAACTATATCGCCGCCCGACGCCCGGCTGGCGCCCGACCGGCCCGGCCACGCGCCAGT
>JBGSKT010000321.1:0-1939 GCA_041741075.1 Lysobacterales bacterium | reverse complement strand
CTCCGCCCCATGACAGCTATTGTCGATATTCTTGCCCGCGAAATCCTCGACAGCCGGGGCAATCCGACGCTGGAGGTCGACGTACTGCTTGAAAGCGGCGCCCGTGGCCGGGCGGCTGTTCCTTCGGGTGCCTCGACCGGTGCCCACGAAGCGGTCGAAAAGCGGGATGGCGACAAGGCACGTTATAACGGCAAGGGTGTGCGCAAGGCGGTAGAGGCTGTTAATACGGAAATATTCGAAGCACTGTCCGGCATCGAAGCCACTGAACAGCCCCTCCTTGACCAGATGATGATCGAGCTGGACGGCACCGAAAACAAGTCGCGCCTGGGTGCCAATGCCACCCTGGCCGTGTCACTCGCCTGCGCGCGTGCCGCCGCCGAGGAATCCGGCCTGCCCCTGTACCGCTACCTGGGCGGTGCCGGCCCGATGAGCCTGCCGGTGCCGATGATGAACATCATCAACGGCGGCGCCCACGCCGACAACAATGTCGATCTGCAGGAATTCATGGTCATGCCGGTCGGCCTGCCGAGCTTTTCCGAGGCGCTGCGTGCCGGCGTGGAGATCTTCCACGCACTGAAGTCGGTGCTCAAGGCGCGTGGACTGGCCACTTCGGTGGGCGACGAGGGCGGCTTCGCGCCGGACCTGCGATCGAATGAAGAAGCGATCGAAACCATCCTCGAAGCCGTGCACAAGGCCGGCTACCGCGCTGGCGAAGACGTGTGGCTGGCGCTCGATGCGGCCGCCTCGGAGTTCTACCGCGACGACGGCCGCTACCACCTGACCGGCGAGGGCAAGAAGCTCAACTCCGAGCAACTGGTCGAGTTCTACGCCGACTGGTGCGCTCGCTACCCGATCCTGAGCATCGAAGACGGCATGGCCGAAGACGACTGGGACGGCTGGAAGCTGCAATCGGAACGTCTGCGCGACTCGCTGCAACTGGTCGGCGACGACCTGTTCGTGACCAACCCGGCGATCCTGCAGCAGGGCATCGACCGCGGCATCGGCAATGCCATCCTGATCAAGGTCAACCAGATCGGCACCCTGTCCGAGACCCTGGACGCGATCACCCTGGCCGAAGCCAACCGCTACGCATCGATCATCTCGCATCGCTCCGGCGAAACCGAGGACACCACCATCGCCGACCTGGCGGTCGCCACCGCGGCCACCCAGATCAAGACCGGATCGCTGTGCCGCACCGACCGCGTGGCCAAGTACAACCAGTTGCTGCGCATCGAACAGGCGCTGGGTAAGGACGCGCGCTACGCCGGCCGCAACGCCTTCCCCAGCCTGCCGGGTTTTGCCCGCTGACCCGGCCATGCCGATCCTGCGCCTGGCTGCGGTTTCGCTACTCCTGCTCGCACTGGCCTTGCAGCTCAGGCTGCATGGTGGCCACGGCGGCCGCGCCGATGTCGAGCGCTTGTCCGCCCGGGTCAGCAGTCAACGACTGGAGAATGTACAACTGCGCAAACGCAACGCCGCGCTGGCCGCCGACGTGGCCGATCTGAAAACCGGCACCGAAGCGATCGAAGAACGCGCGCGCAGCGAACTCGGCATGATCAAACCCGGGGAAGTGTTCTATCAGGTGATCGAACTCGGCACGATGGCCGAGGCACCGGCACCATGATCTGGTGCGTGGTGCCCGCCGCCGGCAGCGGCCAGCGATTCGGCGGCGAGCTGCCCAAGCAATATGCCCCCTTGCTCGACCAGCCGATGCTGCTGCGCACGCTCGATCGCCTGCTCGCGCATCCGCGCATCAAAGGTGCCATGGTCGCGCTGGCCGCAGACGATCGCTACTGGCCGGGAATCCGCGAACTCGAAGGCAAGCCGATACTGACCTGTAACGGCGGCAGCGAACGCGCGCAGTCGGTATTGAACGGGCTGGACGCGCTGGCGCAGGCGGTCGGGCCGCCGTCCTGGGTGCTGGTGCACGACGCGGCGC
>JBGSKT010000320.1:0-1704 GCA_041741075.1 Lysobacterales bacterium | reverse complement strand
GCTCGGCAATAGGATCAAAAGCAGCCGAGCTGGTGCTCGGCAATAGGATCAAAAGCAGCCGAGCTGGTGCTCGGCGCTCCCAGCTATGGCAGCGGCATGGGCTGTGCTGAGCGCCATGTTGCCGGGGGTGTCCGGTTCAGATCTGGAAATCCTCGATCGGTTGATGCAGCCGCAGGTCGGCTCGCTGCACCCATGACGCCGGATCCAGTTCGATGCGCAGCTCTTCGCGCAGCGCCCGGCGCAGGTCGCCGCAATCGAGCGCGGGAATCAGCAGGGCGATCAGGGCGTCGGTGTATTCGCGCAGCACCCGGTCGCGGCGCAGCAGCAGCCAGGTGGTGCAAGTCGGCAGCAGCCCGACCGTGGACAAAGCGACCAGGTCGTGGTCGCTGGGCTCGATCGCCATTTCGGCCAGGATGCCGACCCCGAGTCCATTGCGGACATAGGTCTTGATCAGGTCGGCGCCGGCCGCGGTGATGCTGATCTCGGGGCTGAGCCCGGCTTCGGCGAAGGCGCGTTGCAGGGAGGACCGCGGATCGCGGCTGGTTTCGTAACTGATCAGTGGATGCGCGGCCAGATCGGCCAGGGTCAAGGGGTGTTTGCGCAGCGCCAGTGGATGGTCCGGCGGCACCAGAGCGACACGCTGCCAGCGATACACCGGCAGGGCCAGATCCGCAGGCGGCGACGCCAGCGCCGAGCTGACCAGGGTCAGGTCGGCCTCGCCATTGGCGTAGTGCGCCAGCGCCTCGGCGTCGCTGCCCGGCAGCACCTTGACCGCAACCTGCGGAAAGCGCTGCTTGAGCAGGGCGATCAGTCGCGGCAGTACGTAGCGGGCCTGGGTATGGGTGGTCGCGATCTCCAGCACGCCATCGGATTCGCCGCGCAAGTTGGCGGCCAGGGCGCGGATATTCGCGGCTTCGGCCAGAATGATGCGGGCGTGCTGCAAGACCTTTTCGCCGGCGGCGGTGATGCCCGAAATGCTGCGCCCGCGGCGGGTGAACAGTTGCAGCCCGATTTCGTCTTCAAACTGTTTGAGCTGTTTGGACAGACCCGGCTGGGTGGCATGCACGCGCGCGGCCGCGTGGGTGATATTGAGATTGGCGTCGGCGATGGCGACGATGTAGCGCAACTGGGTGAGGTTCATGGCGGCGGTTCTCGCAGCGGATACGGGTCGGGACAGGGCTCCGGTTCGGCTGGCGACAACAGCGGCGGCGCATGCGCATCTCGGCATCGGCATCGAGCGATGGATCGAGCCTAGCGCGCGATGATCGACAGGTAAAGCATAGCCATTGCTCGACCCCCAAGCAGGCGGCGGGGTCGCTTGCTTTTGTAGGAGCGACGGCACGTCGCGATTGTCGATTCGATTGGCGGTCGCGACGTTCCGTCGATCCTACATGGCAGCGACGGCACGTCGCGATTGTTGCTTCGATTGGCGGTCGCGACGTACACGTCGCTCCTACAGACAGCGGCGTGGTTTCGCGCTTTTGTTGCCTTATGCCGGCCGGCTATGTCGGCATCGGTTTCGATCATTTCCACGAACAGCGATGGCAGCCTAGGGTTGCGCCATGAACCCGCATAAGCCAGAGCTATGACGACCCGCCTGCTGCCGCTGTTTTTCGATCTGCGCGGACGCCGGGTGCTGGTGGTCGGCGCCGGCAGCGTGGCGGCGCGCAAGATCGCCGCCCTGGCCGATACCGGCGCCGAGGT
>JBGSKT010000319.1:0-6069 GCA_041741075.1 Lysobacterales bacterium | reverse complement strand
GATGCGGCGGGACTGGCGATCGGTGCCCGCGCTGTGCGCGTCTGGCGAAAGCAGTTGTCCGGTGATCTGGATCGGGTGTTGCTGAAGGCGCTGGAGCCGCGGCCGGCGGATCGCTATGGCTCGGCACGCGAGTTCGCCGATGATCTGGATTGCTGGCTGGAGGGGCGCGCGGTACGGGCCCGGGCCGGTGGCGCCCTCTATCGGTTGCGGCGCCTGGTCGGACGCAACCGGGTGGCGGTCGGTGCCGGCGTTGCGATCATGCTGGCATTGACCATTGGCCTCGGCATTGCCGCGGATCAGGCGCGCCGAGCACGTGCCCAGGCCGACCGTGCGGTGCGCGCCAACGACTTCCTGCTGGACATGATCGGCAATGCCGATCTGCTGGTCAGCGGCCGCATGCCGACGCTGCGCGAGGCGATCGACCGGGCGGTTCCGGGCATCGCCGAACGTTTCGCCGGGCAGCCGCAATCGGAAGGACCGGTACGCTTGGCTTTGGGTCGGGTGTATCTGTCTCTGGAGAGTCTGGATGCGGCCGCCGGCCAGTTGACCGCGGCCGAGGCCTTGCTGCGCCCGTTCGGCGGCGCCGAATACGCCGACTGCCAGATGCAGCTCGGCATCCTCGACTGGTGGAACGGACGCCAATCCGAGGCCGAGCGGCGTATGCAGCACGCGATCCGCATGCTGGTGGAAAATCGCAGCGAGCCGACCCGGCTGGTCAGCGCGCTCAACAGTTATGGCGCACTGCTGAACGATCTCGGGCGCTTCCAGGACGCTGTGGCCAGTGTCGAACGAAGTCAGCGCCTGATCGATGCCGGCGCCAACGTCCATGGTCGCGATCGCGCCGGAATGCTGGGTAATCTGGGTTTTGCCCGGCATGGTCTGGGTCAGCTGGACCAGGCGATTGCTGCGCACGCAGCGGCTCTGACCGAATTCGAACGGGTCCTTCCAGCGATCCATCCGGAGATCGCGGTCAGTCTGAACAACCAGGCGATGGCCCTGCAGGACGCGGGCCGGCCGGACGAAGCGCTGGCGCTATTCCGCCGATCACTCGCGATTCGGCGCCAGTTTGCCGGTGACGACGGGTCGCTTACGGTCAAGGCAGAAACCAATCTGGCGGTGATCCTCGCCGATGGCGGCCAGACCGCGGAAGCCCGGGCGCTGATTGCACAGGCCCTGGCGCATGCCGCAGTGGCGTTTGGGCCAGACCAGGTCGCCCTGGCCAATACCCACGCCGCCGCCGCCCGGATCGCGCTGGCGGGCGGCGATGCCGGCACTGCCATCGAACAGGCGGAAATCGCGATGTCGATCTACGCGCAGGCCGAAGAGGTCGATCCGGCCTATCCCGAGCGTACCCGGATCACCCTGACCAAGGCGCGCGCCCGGTTGGAAAGTGGAACCCGCAAGTCTGCGCAAACGCGGCAATAGCCGGATCGCGACCGCGCGCCGGTCCGGCCTGAATTCCGCTGCTTGGGCAACTGGCCAGATCGTCGTAGCGGAATCGTTCTCCGGGTACGGCCGTGGACGAAACATGAAACAATCCGCGGTTACTGGTCGGTGCAGGTGCAATCGTGGCAAGACGTGGAAAAAAAGTGCAGATCGCGGAAGTACTGGAACTCGACATCGTCGACCTGATCGCCGATGGCCGCGGCGTAGCGCGTCACCAGGGCAAGACCGTGTTCGTCAGCGGCGCCTTGTCCGGAGAACGCGTGCGCGCTTCGGTGTTTGATCGACACCGGCAGTTTGATGAGGCCAGAACCCTGGACGTGCTGCAGCCGTCCCCGTTGCGGGTGGTCCCGGCTTGCCCGCATTTTGGCGTGTGCGGTGGTTGCGTGCTGCAACATCTGGAGGTTGCGGCGCAGATTGATTCCAAGCAGAAGATCCTGTTCGACAACCTCGAACGCATTGGCCAAGTGGTGCCAGAGCGGGTGTTGCCTGCGCTTGCAGGTGAGCCCTGGGGTTACCGGCGACGCGGCCGGCTGTCGGTGCGGCATGTGGCCAAGAAGGGGCGCACGCTGGTGGGATTCCGTGAGCAAAACGGCAAATACGTCGCCGATATCCAGTCGTGCGCGGTGTTGCATCCATCGGTCGGCGAACGCATTCATCGAATTGCCGCCCTGGTCGAAAGCCTGGCCGCGCGCGCGACCATTCCACAGATCGAGTTTGCGGTGGCCGATCACACCACGGTGCTGGTATTCCGCCATCTGGAGCCCTTGTCGAGCCCGGATCGCGACCGGCTGCTGGCATTTGCGCAGGCGGAATCGCTAGCGGTGATGTTGCAGCCCAGCGGCCATGATTCGGTGCATGCGCTGTGGCCGGCGGCGCCCGAGCTCGATTACGCACTGCCCGATTACGATCTCCGTCTGGCATTCCGGCCGCTGGATTTCATCCAGATCAATGGCGCCATGAACCGGCGCATGATCGAACTGGCGCTGACCCTGCTCGATCCCCAGCCGCACGAGGACGTGCTCGACCTGTACTCCGGGCTCGGCAATTTCACCCTGCCGCTGGCAAGGCGGGCGCATACCGTGGTCGGGGTCGAAGGCGAGCATGGCCTGGTCGATCGCGCCGGTGAAAATGCCCGCGCCAATGGCATCAGCAACGCCGAATTTTTCGTGGCCGATCTGAGTCAGGATCAGCGCGACGCCGCCTGGGCGGGCCGGACCTACCACAAGTTGTTGCTCGACCCGGCCCGGGCCGGCGCCGACTTGGTACTGGCCTGGCTGCCGCTGGGCATGATCCAGCGCATCGTCTATGTCAGTTGTCATCCGGGCACGCTGGCCCGCGACGCCGGCATTCTGGTACACGAGCACGGGTTTCGCCTGCGCGCGGCCGGGGTGATGGACATGTTTCCGCACACCGCCCACGTCGAATCGATCGCGGTGTTCGAACGCTGAGCGGCAGAGCGACGAAATCCGGCATACTTGCGACCCCTTCGTGGTCGAGGCGGCTGCCATGCGTATGCGGATGATCGGATTTGCGTTGTCACTCGGCACCGGCCTGCTGGCGGTGCCGGCCGGGGCCGAGGTCGCGGTGATTGCCGGGCCCGCCTTGCAGCCGATCGACGTGTTCGCCCTGCAGTGGGCGGAACAACCGCGACTGGCTCCCGATGGCCGCCGCATCGTCTACCAGCGCAGCGGCTTCGATGTTCTGAAGGATGTCAAAACCTCCACGCTGTGGCTGCAAGACGCCGACAATGGTGCCGGAGCGCCCCTGACCACCGGCAAGCATGACGGCCCGGCAGTGTGGTCGCCCGACGGGCAGCGCATCGCCTATGTTGCTGCCGATGATGGTAAGCCGGCATTGACTGTGCGCTGGTTGGACAGCGCTCGCAGCACGGTGCTGGCGCAGTTGCCAGCGGCGCCTTCCGGCCTGACCTGGTCGCCGGACGGTCGCTGGCTCGCCTTCAGCATGCAGGTCGCCGCCGATGACCAGCCCTTGGCCACCCTGCCCAAGGCACCCAAGGGCGCCGAGTGGGCGGCGCCGGCCAAACTGATCGATCGGGTCACCTACCGGGTCGATGGTGCCGGCTATCTGGAACCAGGCTTCAGCCAGGTGTTCGTGATCGCGGCCGACGGCGGCGCACCGCGGCAACTGAGCCGGGGCGAGCACAATTTCAGTGATCCGCTATGGGCGGCCGATGCTGGTTCCGTATTTGTCAGTGCCAATCTGGACGAGGACTGGGAATACGCGCCGCTGGAAAGCGATCTATACCGTCTCGATGTGGACTCGGGTGCGCTCACCCGACTGACCGATCGGCGCGGGCCGGACGGCCAGGCGGCGCTGTCGGCGGATGGTCGGCAACTCGCCTATGTCGGCTTCGACGATCAGCAGCTCGGATACCAGAATCAGCAACTTTCGGTGCTGGATCTGGCCAGCGGCAAGTCGCGGCTATTGAGCGCCGATTTCGATTTCAGCATCGAAGCCCCGGAATGGGATGGCAACCGTGGTCTGTGGTTCCAGTACGACGACCACGGCCGCACCCGGATCGGCTGGATTGCCGCGAGCGGTGGCACAGTCCGCACCCTGGTCGATGACCTGGGCGGCACCACGATCGGCCGGCCCTATGGCGGCGGTTCCAAATCCGCCGCCGCCGGCCGGGTGGTCTACACCCGTGGCAGCGAATACCGCCCGGCCGAAGTCGCCGTGCTCGATCGCAGCGGCAAGGTGCGCAACTTGACCGATCTAAATGCCAACCTGCTCGGGCATCGGCGGCTCGGTCGGGTCGAGGAAATCAGTGTCGCGTCCAGCGCCGACGGCCGCGCGATCCAGGGCTGGCTGGTCTATCCGCCGGACTTTTCCACCGATAGGAAATACCCGCTGCTGCTCGAAATCCACGGCGGACCGTTTGCCAACTACGGACCGCGCTTCGCGCCCGAGACCCAGCTCTACGCCGCCGCCGGTTATCTGGTGCTGTATCTCAATCCGCGCGGCAGCACCAGCTATGGCGCCGAATTTGCCAACCTGATCCACCATCGCTATCCGGGCCAGGACTACGACGATCTGCAGAGCGCGGTCGATGCGGTGATCGCGCGCGGTCAGGTCGACACCGACAATCTGTTCGTCACCGGCGGCAGCGGCGGCGGCGTACTCACCGCCTGGATCGTCGGCCACACCGACCGCTTCCGTGCCGCGGTGGTGGCCAAGCCGGTGATCAACTGGGCGAGCTTCGTGTTGACCGCGGATTTCCCTGCGTTCTTCACCCGCTACTGGTTTCCCGGCCCGCCCTGGGAACAGGAAGCGGCCTACCGCGAGCGTTCACCGATCAGCTATGTCGGCAAGGTGAACACGCCGACCCTGCTGATCACCGGCGAAGCCGACCTGCGCACCCCGAGCCCGGAAGCCGAGCAGTTCTACCAGGCGCTCAAACTGCGCAAAGTCGATACCGCCATGCTGCGCATTCCCGGCGCCTCGCACGAAATCAACCGCCGTCCCAGCCAGATGCTGGCCCAGGTGCTGAACACCATCGCCTGGTTTGAACGGCACCGCAAACCCGCGGCGGAGTAAGCGTGGATGGGCCGGAACCGCAGGGCGGATAGGCGTAGCGCTTCCGCTCAGATCGGTCAGCGTTTCGGGGATGCGGGCTGGAACCAGTCCTGAAGGCCGTAGGTGTCGAGGATTTTCTGCAGTTCGCCGCTCTTGCGCAGGGCCTTGATGCCGTCGGAGAACATCTGCACGTATTCGGCACCGCGCGGTTTGGCCGGGGTGCAGGCGACGTAGACGTCGGTCAGTTCGTCGAGCGCCCCGAGATTGATCACCCGGTCTTGCATCTGCATGCCGCGCAGGGTCTGCTGCATCACGTTGATGTCTTCGACGAACACCTCGGCCTTGCGTGCGACCAGGTTGGATACCGCGGTGTTGGCGGCGCGGCGGATCGGGTTGATCATCATCACCTTGCCATCGGTGCTGTGGGCGGCGATGTAGGCGTCGAGGGTTTCCGAATAGGAATAGCCCTCGAGCGCGAGCAGGCGGATGCTTTCCAGGCTGTCGATGCCGGTAAACCGCCAAGTGGTCTCGGCCATGCCCCAGAAGGCATTGCTGGACTTGCCCCAGGATTCGGCCGGGAAGGCGAAGTCCTCGGCGTCGTCCTTGGCGGCGCCGACCACGCAGTCGTATTCGCCCTTGCGCACCGCCGCGATCGCGTCGTCCCAGGGCATGTTGTTGTAGTTGACGGTATGGCCATTGATCTGCGCGATGCGCTTGGCCAGATCGATCATGTAGCCATCCGGCTTGCGCAGCCCGACGCCGTTGTAGGGCAGCCAGGGATCGGCGCGGATGGTGATCACTTCGGCCTGGCTGGCGCCGGCCAGGGTCAGGACCAGAGCGGCGAACCACGGACGCAGGCGTGCTGGATACATGAACTTCTCCCCATTGAGACAATCGATAAACCCCGATCGCATGATTGTTAACCGATGCGGGTGTCTAGGGCAAGCGCTTTTGATCTGTGCGCCGACGCTGCCTTGCATTCAGCGCTCGCGGGCCGATGGATAGTGCACCGCAACAATCAGGAACTCGCTGCGGCCGGCCGGCAATTCGACTTCAAAGCGGTCGCCGGGCCGGCACTTGAGCGCG
>JBGSKT010000318.1:0-4578 GCA_041741075.1 Lysobacterales bacterium | reverse complement strand
CCGGGTCGGCGCCGCCCCGGCCCGGATGCGCGCCGCGATAAACGCGAGGATGGCTTGCTGGCGATCGGTTGGCTGGTTTTTCATACTGCACAAATGTACAGCATTTTTGGGTGCTGTGGCGGACTGAGTGGCGTCTGAGCCGGTTGGGCGTGCCGATCGGGACGCAGGGCGTTATGACGTCATCCCGGCGAAAGCCGGGACCCAGTCCAGGGGACAGGGGGCAGAAAACGGAAGACAGTAGGCCGTCGTCCCAGCGAAAGCCGGGACCCAGTAGTTGGCGCTGCCGCCAGCGGTGAGACTGGGCCCCGGCTTGCGTCGGGGCGACGGAGTTTTTCAATCCGGGGTAGGCGCTTCGCTCCTGGCCCAGCCTGCGCCCCTTCATCGCGCCCGGCTTTGCTCCCGCACCGCCACTTCACGCTCGATCGCCTGGCCGGTCGCCAGGGTCTTCAGATCGTAGTTGGCCTGCATCAGCAACCAGGACGCGGCGTCGCCGCCAAAGTGCCGGGCCAGCCGCGCCGCGGTGTCCGCGCTGACCGAGCGGCGTTCCTTGACGATTTCGTGAATCCGGGTCGCGGGGACACCCAGGGCCATCGCCAGCGCATTGACGCTCAGCCCCAGCGGACCGAGAGGCGCCGATTCCCGGGTCCTCAATGTCGGCCTGCGCCTGTCCTTTCGGTAGGGCAGGCTTCTCACGTTCAAAGCGTAGCCGCTCCCGGTCTATCGGGGTAGCGATTGGAATCAGACTGCCCTGCGATGGCGCGCGTTCAACTGCCGGCGGCCGGACGACCGTATCGTCCGTCAGCTTGGCGGTCGCAGAAATGAAGTGCAACACCTTGACCAATCGTCGAGGATTGCACCATGGAAAAATATCATCATTTGTTGCTGCACGAACGCATAGAACTGAAGTTGTGTCTGGAACAGGGCGAGACGCTGAGGGGCGTTGCGCGGCGGATCGATGGCGGCACCGGTAGGTTTTGGCCTCGACGCCCCGGGCATGCGGCGCGAGGCCCTTCGGTCATTGCGCCCTACGCGGGCTGGAATTGTCGCGGGACCGGGGCGACGGGTTGCCGTCTCCTAATTAGTGCCAAACCTCGGTAGGTGACCGATCGCCCCCGGATCGGGTGCGGGGCAGGCGCTGAGCAGAGCAAGGGTCAGGTCTTCGATCGTAGCATTGATGCAAAGCGCGAAGCCTCGGACACCCGAAGCCTCGGACACCCACAATTGCGAATTTTCCTCGGCGACGACGCGCCGTTTGCCGGCGCTGCTCGGCGGCGGTGCGCGAGGCCATGCCGAAGTGTTCGGCGATCTCGCCCTGGGTGGGCGTCGCCCCGGCCCGGATCTGCGCCGCGATAAACGCGAGGATGGTTTGCTGGCAATCGGTGGCTGGGCTTTTCACAGCAATTGGGCCGCTATGCTGGGGGCTTTGGAGCCGCGGGCGCGACAATTATCCCCGCGCCGGTGGCTCGTGGAGATTCCGATCCATGGGAAGCCAGCATTCCGGCGTCCCTGCCAAGCTCCGACGACCGCATAGTTAGGCGACCTAGCGGTAGATTTCCTTACGGTCGCCAACCTTGAAGATCGTCACCTCGCGCCGCTGATCATCGACCAGATATACGACGCGGAAGTTACCTTGACGGATTCTGAACCGGTCCGCGTAGCCCGCGAGCTTTTCGTAGCCGTGGGGTCTGGGGTCGTCTGCCAGAGCCTGGATTCGCTCGACGATCCGAAGCCGATCGGATTTCGTTCCCAGCCGTTCAAGTTCCTTACCGGCGGAGGCCTTGATCAGCAGCCTATAGGCGGCCACGGCGCTTCATGCCTAGGACGAAACTCTCGAAAGGGGAGCTTCGCTCCTTGCGCCGTTTATCAAAAGCCTCGAGGTCGACGGCGTCTTCGGCCAAGGCCGTCTTTACTGCGTCGTTCACCATGTCGGACACGGAGCGGTCACTGGCAGCCGCCCGAAGCCGCAGGGCGCGATGTACGTCAGCCTCGAAGTAAACCGTCGCTCGTTTGGGGGAGGTCATGTCGGGCAGCCTGACGCTATGACGTTAAAACGTCAAGTCGCCCTTCTTGGCTGTCTAACTGTCAGGTTCCGGACGCTTCCTGACTGAGTACGCCGTTTCCGGTCCGGACTCTTTGTTGCCCGTCGAGCTGCCGACGTTTTGTTACCTTTCCGCTCGTCCCCGGATCGAGTCCGGAGCAGGCTCCCGGCCATTCGACCCTGACCAGGAGAGGCTTCGCGAAGCCGGATCGATGATTGAGTGGCCCTTCGACTTTGGCCCTCCGAGCCTACGCTCAGGGTGAACGGATAGTCGGATCAAGTCTGGCGCAAATCGGGTTGCCCTTGCCGATCCCAGTATCTTTCGACGCCGTCCTAGTGGAGCTGATTGGGCCGGGAACCAGTGGTTTGCCGCGCCGCCAGCGTCTGGACTGGGACCCGGCTCGCGCGAAGCGCGGCCGGTCCTGCGCTTGTCGCAGGATCGGGGCGACGGCGTCGCGCGAATTCCGTCCGCGTCTGCCGTACACTCGGCGGCAGGAAGCGAGCGGAGGGCGCATGCGATTTGGGTTGCTGGTGTCATTGCTGCTGGCCGGGCTGTTGTCGGGCTGCGTCGGCGATGGTCTGCGCCGGGTCGGGCTCAAGGGCCAGGCGTTCCGGGTGGAGGTGGTGGCCGATGAGGCTAGCCGCCAGCGCGGGCTGATGTTCCGTGAGCAGATGCCGGCCGATCATGGCATGCTGTTTCTGTTTCCGGATTCGGCACCGCGCCAGTTCTGGATGTACAACACCAAGATTCCGCTCGACATCCTTTATTTCGATTCGGACCGCGGCTTCGTCAGCGGCCAGTACCGGATTCCCGGCTGCGGATCGCTCGATTCCTCGCGTTGCCCGAACTATCCCAGCGCCGGCATGGCACGCTATGTGCTGGAGTTGAATGCCGGGGTCGGTGCGGCGCTCGCGCTGGTGCCCGGCGACCGGCTGGACCTGCCGGACGATCTGCCGGTGGTGCGTTGACCCCTTGATTGCCGGGAGTGGAGGCCTTATCAAGCAGCCATGAACAATCCGCAGACCCGCCTCGAAGAGACTACGCGCAGCTGGGAACAGCTGAAGACCTGCCGCGACGCCGACCTGCCGCTGTGGTCGGCGGCGCTGCTGATCGCCCGCGACGAATACCCGGAGATCGACAACCAGGCACTCGACCGCACCCTCGACGATTGGTGCGCAGACCTGCACAGCCGCATCGGCGAACCGCACACGCTGCAGGCCTTGCAGGTGCTGAACCGGTTCGTGTTCGACGAGCAGGGATTTGCCGGCGACGACGACAACTACTACGACCCGCGCAACAGCTATTTGAATGAGGTAATGACGCGGCGGCTCGGCAACCCGATTTCGCTCGCCGTGGTGCAGCTCGAGATGGCGCGCCGGCTCGGTCTGCCGATGCAGGGGGTGTCGTTCCCTGGCCATTTTCTGCTGCGCTTTCCGCTCGACGACGGCCTGCTGATCCTGGACCCGTACCACAAGGGCCGCTCGCTCGACGCCGACTAACTGCGCCTGCGCGCCAGCCCGCATCTGCCCGGGCAGCGCATCGGCGACGAGCAGCTCGGACGCCTTCTGGAGCCGGCGCCGAACCGGTTGATCCTGATGCGCATGCTGCGCAACCTCAAGCAGCTGTACATTGAGCGCAGCGATTTTGAGCGGGCGCTGCGCTGTACCGACCGTCTGCTGATCCTCGACCCGGGCGATGGCGACGAACTGCGCGACCGCGGCAAGCTGTATGCCCACATCGGCCACGGCGCCGCCGCCATTGCCGATTTCCGGCGCTATCTGGAGCGCCGCGCCGATGCCGCCGATGCCGATCAGGTCCGTCATTGGATGATCGAACTCGGGGCGGTGCCGCAGCGTCTGAACTGAGCGGAAGTAGGGTGGATAAGCGCAGCGCATCCACCGCTCGCGGGCATGGTTCGGTGGATGCGCTGCGCTTATCCACCCTACACGCTCGGCCTCCGTCCTCCGATCACGATCGCTCAGGCCGGCTCGAAGTCGCCCTTGCCGACGCCACAATCCGGGCACACCCAATCGTCGTCGATGTCTTCGAAGCGGGTGCCCGGCGCGATGCCGTCCTCGGGCAGACCCCTGGCTTCGTCGTAGACGAATCCGCAAATCACGCAGACAAACTGTCGATACGGCAAGCGGGCGGTTGCCGTGGATTGTGCATCGCTCATAAGCACCTGATGGGAATTGTCGATAGGCAATGGAAGCGCGTATTCTTGCAGGCTTGTCTGAAGCAACCAAGGGCACCGTGGTGTTCGATCATGCCGCCATTCATGGCCTGTACCTGCTCAGCCGCGAAGGCGCCGATGACCGGCGTCTGCTGGCCGGCGTGGCGGCGGCACTGCGGGGCGGGGCGCGGCTGATCCAGTATCGCGACAAGTCCAGCGATTCGCTGCGACGCCAGCGTCAGGCCCGCGCGCTGCTGGCACTTTGCCGGGAATTCGCGGTACCACTGATCATCAATGACGATGTGCCGCTGGCGGCGCGGGTCGGCGCCGCCGGGGTGCATCTGGGCGAAGGCGATGCCGAGCTGG
>JBGSKT010000317.1:0-4682 GCA_041741075.1 Lysobacterales bacterium | reverse complement strand
GTACCGGCGCCAGCGCATCGGCACCGCTGAACCAGGCGTCGATCCAGGTCTGCATCCACTCGCGGTCGGCCGGATCGGGCGGGTCGGTCGGTTCATCCGGGCAGCAGCAGAATACGCCCAGCGTCGCAGACTGGAGTACCGGCTCGGCCAGTGCGCGCAGTTCAGCGCTCGCTCGGGCAGCGACGATCAGCACGATGTCGGGATCGGTCGGTGGGTGCTGGCGGCCGCCGCGGTAGCCAGCCAGAATGGATTCGACCAGCGGCCGGCGGCCAGCATCGGTGAGGATGCGGACGCTGTCGCCGTGTTCGGTATGCACATCCCTCAGCCACATGGGGCACCTCGTTCGGTACCCCCATGGTGCGGATCACCGCGACGGATCATGTCGCGATTAGTGAACTTGGTGCTGGGGAGATTTGGTGGGCCCACCAGGACTCGAACCTGGAACCAAAAGATTATGAGTCTTCTGCACTAACCATTGTGCTATAGGCCCTGAACAGGGCGCATAGTAGCAAGGCCGGATGGGCCAGGTGGGGAAGACCAATACACAGATCGGGCCGCCGGCCTTTGTGGGACCGACGGCACGTCGCTGCCGGAGGACAGAAGACGGAGGACAGACGACAGACGACAGACGACAGCAGGGCCAAAGCAACCGCAAGCGCAACTGCGTTTGCTTTCCTCTGTCTTCCGTCCTCCGTCCTTTGGAATCGACCTGCCGGTTTCACCCGGTTATTCCACGGCCGGCTATTCCAGATCGAGGAAGCTGCGCAGTTGTTCGGAGCGGCTCGGGTGGCGCAGTTTGCGCAGGGCCTTGGCTTCGATCTGGCGGATGCGTTCGCGGGTGACATCGAATTGTTTGCCGACTTCTTCCAGGGTGTGGTCGGTGTTCATGTCGATGCCGAAGCGCATGCGCAGAACCTTGGCTTCGCGCGGGGTGAGGCCGGCGAGCACGTCGCGCACGGTTTCCTGCAGGCCGGTGGTGGTGGCCGATTCGACTGGTGATTCGACGCTGCCGTCCTCGATGAAGTCGCCCAGATGAGAATCCTCGTCGTCGCCGATCGGGGTCTCCATCGAGATCGGTTCCTTGGCGATCTTCAACACCTTGCGGATCTTGTCTTCGGGCATTTCCATGCGCTGGGCGAGTTCGTCCGGGGTCGGTTCGCGGCCCATTTCCTGCAGCATCGAGCGCGAGATGCGGTTGAGCTTGTTGATTGTCTCGATCATGTGCACCGGGATGCGGATGGTGCGTGCCTGGTCGGCGATCGAACGGGTGATCGCCTGGCGGATCCACCAGGTGGCATAGGTCGAGAACTTGTAGCCGCGGCGATATTCGAACTTGTCCACCGCTTTCATCAGGCCGATGTTGCCTTCCTGAATGAGATCCAGGAACTGCAAACCGCGGTTGGTGTACTTCTTGGCGATCGAGATGACCAGGCGCAGATTGGCCTCGACCATTTCTTTCTTGGCGCGGCGCGCCTTGGCTTCGCCGATCGACATGTGCCGGTTGATTTCCTTGATCTCCGGCAGCGCCAGGAACAGGGTCTTCTCATGCGCGGCCAGGCGTTCCTGCTGTTCCTGGATCTCGGTCTTGTGGGCTTTCAGGGAGTTGGCCCACTTGGTCGCCTTGCGGCCTTCGTTGTCGACCCAGCGCTGGTTGGTTTCCTTGCCGGGGAAGTTTTTCAAAAACTCCTTGCGCGGCATTTTGCCGAGGCGCACGGCGATGTCCAGGATCGCGCGCTCGTGGCCACGGATGGTGTTGACCACTTCGCGCAGTTTCTTGACCATGCCGTCGATCATGATCGACGGCAGCTTGAGCTTGAGGAATTCGTCGCTGATGTGTTTGCGCAGTTTGAGGGTTTTCTTGTCCTCCGGGCCGAACTTGATCAACGCGGCCTGAAACTTGGCGTACAGATCGGCGAACAGATCCATGCGGCGCTTGACTTCGACCGGATCCGGGCCGGTGTCGCCGGGGGTCGAATCGTCTTCGACTGCTGCGGCTTCTTCCTCGTCGTCGTCTTTTTCGTCTTCGCCGTTTTCCTGCGCCAGCAGCAGTTCTTCGGCGGCCGCGGCGGCGGCCAGCGCGGCTTCTTCGGCGGCGATTGCTTCCAGATCGTAGAAGCCGGTCAGGAATTCGCTCATGCGCTTCTTGCCGTCGAGGTGCGACTCGTATTCACCGAGCAGCAGCGACACCGACCAGGGGAACTGGGCGAGCGCGCTTTGCACCTGGGTCAGGCCTTCCTCGATGCGATTGGCGATGGCGATTTCGCCTTCGCGGGTAAGCAGTTCGACGGTGCCCATTTCGCGCATGTACATGCGCACCGGGTCGGTGGTGCGGCCGGTTTCTTCGACCGCCGACAGCACCTGGATCGCTTCCTCGGTGACCGATTCGTCGTCCTGTACCGAAGGGGCGTCTTGCAGCATCAGGGTTTCGGCGTCGGGCGCCGATTCATGGACCTGGATGCCCATGTCGTTGATCATGCCGATGATGTCTTCGATCTGCTCGGGATCGACGATGTCGTCCGGCAGGTGATCGTTGACTTCCGCATAGGTCAGATAACCTTGCTCCTTGCCGCGGATGATGAGCTTTTTGATTTCCGAATGCTGGTCGCGTGGCTCGAGTTCGGTGATGGCCATGGATTTTCCTTGAAACTAAGTAGGTCAATGGGTTGAACGAATCTGGGGGTGCCGAACGGACAGACAAGCCGCGCCCCGGGCTACGGGGCGGTCATGTTGACCATTCGGGGGACCGACGGGTGCCGGGCACTGTCGCAGGGTTCTAACGTCGGCAGTCAGACAGCCAGTATAGTCGGCCTGTCAAGGCTGCCTTCCGGCAGATGACCCCAGGGACCGGCTGCGGCATGCTGGATTGGCGTCGGCCGGCTGGCCAATCGAGGAGCATAAACCATGTTGAAATGGCTGTTGTGGCTGCTGCTGCTGGTGTTCTGCTGGCCGCTCGCCCTGCTGGCAATCGCGTTGTATCCGTTCATTTGGCTGCTGACCCTGCCGTTTCGGCTGCTCGGCGTGGTCGTCGATGGGGTGTTTGAGCTGCTGCGGGCGGTGATCACTTTGCCGGCGCGGGTGGTGGGGGGGAGAAGGGCGATTTAGGTGTTCGGTGTTCGGTGTTCGGTGTTGGGGGCGGTCCGGCGCAGCCGTAGGTCGGGTCAAGCGCCACAGGCGTGGACCCGACAGCTTGAAGCGTTTGCCGTGACCGGTGAAGATGTCGGCTCCGCCGCTGCGCGGCTTGAGCCGACCTACGTCTAGCACCGCAAAGCTCGAAACTGAAAACCGAACACCGAAAACCGAAAACAGCTTTTCACCCTCAAAACCCCCGATCGCCGGACAGGATGCCGCCCAGGCCGCCGAGCACCGAGCCTTCTTCCTTGCTGCCGCCGCGCTGGTAGGCGGCGGCGAACATGCGTCCGGCCATGCGCGAGAATGGTAGCGACTGCATCCAGACGTGGCCGGGGCCGGTCAACTGGGCCAGGAATACGCCCTCGCCACCGAACAGCATCGACTTCACCCCGCCGACCGGGATCACGTCGAAACCGACCTCGCCGCTCAGCGCGACCACGCAGCCGGTATCGACCTGGAGCTGTTCGCCGGCGGCCAGTTGGCGCTCGACCACGGTGCCGCCGGCGTGTACGAAGATCAGGCCGTCGCCTTCGAGCTTCTGCATGATGAAGCCCTCGCCGCCGAACAGGGCGGTCATGATCTTGCGCTGGAAGAAAATGCCGATCGAGACCCCGCGCGCCGCCGCCAGAAAGGAATCCTTCTGGCAGATGATGCGGCCGTTGTAGTTGCCAAGCGCGAGCGGAATGATCGTGCCGGGGTAGGGCGCGGCGAAGGCGACCCGGGATTTGCCGCTGTGGCCGGTGTGGGTGAACACCGTGGTGAACAGGCTTTCGCCGGTGATCAGGCGCTTGCCGGCGCCGAGCAGCTTGTCCATGAAGCCGCCGGACTGGCTGGCCGCCGAGCCATCGCCGAAGATGGTCTGCATGGTCACCACGGATTCCTTGTACATCAGCGCGCCGGCCTCGGCGACCGCGCTCTCGCCGGGGTCGAGTTCGACTTCGACGAACTGCATGTCGCTGCCGAAGATCTTGTAATCGATCAGGTCGGCGCCGGCTCGGACCGCAGTCGCCGGTGCGGTCGGCGCCAGCGGTTGTGGGCTGTCGGTCTGCAATTCGGCGATCTGCGCGATCGGCAACCAGGCCGCCATGCCGGCGCGCCAGCCATGTCCGTTGGCATTGGCCAGCACTTGCTGGCGTGCCTGAGCATGGCTGAGCGGGCCGATCTGCTGGCCGTTGTAACTGAGATACCACTCGGTCATGGCGGGGTCCTTTCAGGGGCTGGGGGCTAGGGGCTAGGGGCTAGAGATTGGGGAAGTCGGTGGATGCGCTGCGCTTATCCACCCTACCGTTGTTCCGTGGGACCGGATGAGGTGGTCCCGGACAATTGTGCGCTCAGGGTCTGTCGGGTGGCGGCGGACAGGCCGAGCGCGCCGGCCAGGCGGTCGAGGAAGGCGGTTTCGGCGGGATGGTCGGGATCGATGCCGAGCAGGGCCGCGGCGTAGACCGCTTCGACCAGGCCGGGGCGGGTGGTGGCGCCGATCTCGTCGGCAGATTTTGGCGCCGCCAACGCCTCGGACAGAAAAACCTCTCAATTTTTCAGCAAAATAGCGCACC
>JBGSKT010000316.1:0-3940 GCA_041741075.1 Lysobacterales bacterium | reverse complement strand
CTGCACGCCGCCGCCGATGCGCTGCTGCGTGCAGGCGTAATGCGTGTCGATGCGTGGGTGTGCGCGCGGGTGGCGTGAGAGCGCCGAACTTACCTTGTGGCTACAGCCTGAATCGTGGCGTTGGTGGTTGAGGCGGTGGCGGTGGCGGTGGCGGTGGCGGTGGCGGTGGCGGTGGCGGTGGCTCGCAGATCATGCAAGTACCCACCGCCGGTTCGCGGCGATCCTTTGCGGATGCAAGAATTTGGCGGATCTGTGCCCGACGCGCCGTCACCAATGCCGTCCGGGGCGCGCCGTAGCGTTCCGCCAGCGCGTACAGCGCTTCCGCCGACTCGACCGGACCACCGGCAAGATTCAGCGTGGCCCAGTCCGTCATCAGGTTCGCGACGACCCTGTCTTCGGGTTTCACGAACTGCAGGCGCTCGCGGAGCTGGTAATGCAGTGCCTGATCGAGCTGATAGGCCAACACCGGCCTGCCGTCGTTGCCGTTCGGATAGCGGACGGGCATGGCCGGGATCAACGCATCATCGAATGCGATGCCTGCGACCGAGCGACCATCGAGATAGGCCGGGTCCCGCTTCAACGCGATCTTGGCTTCGAGAATCCGGACGTGCAGCCATTCGGTACCCCAGTGCTCGGCAGCATTGCGACGGACGCCGATGCGGATCCATTTCAGCGCGACCTCATCGAATCCGGCGAGTTCAAGCGCGGTGCCGAGGTTGGCTGCGGTTTCCGCATGTCCGGGAAGACGCCTTTCATTGGAGAGGAACAACCGGATGGCTTCGATATTGCGCCCGTAGCGGATCAGGACCACGCCAAGATCATTGAGGCTGGCGAAATCCGGCGCGGTGCGTACGGCCGTCGCAAGCCGGCGTGCCTCTTGGTCCAGATATTTTCGGTCGGCCGCCCACATCAGGCTCTCGACCAACTCGTCGCCGGTGTAATTGCCGGGCGCGAATCGATGGCCGTGGTGGTTGGTCCCGATCGAATTGATGCACGCCAGCGCCGGCTGCGACAGCAGCATCACGGCCAGCACCCCGAGTATTCGTATTCCAAACGCCATCAGCAGACCCTGCGGTGTCCGACAACCGTGAAGATGAGGATACCGGCCGCGTCTCGCCTGCCGGGCACACCCGCATGCCCGGCTCCAGCGGAGCGACTCATGCCAATCACCACTCGAACAACTTGAAATACACCGGCGAGATGTTGTCGCCATCGGGCTTACCGTCGCCGTTGCGGTCGTACAAGTAGTAGGTTGGACCGTTCTTGGGTTGCACCTTCACCACCCGCAATTGGCCTGCCACCCGATACTCGGTGACCTCGTCGCCATTGGGCGCGACCTTGGTGGCGGAGACGGCGTCGGGCGGGATCTCGGCGGAAGCCTGATGGCGCCCGGACGTAGCGCAGGCGCTCAATGCAAACAGCAGCGGCAGCGCAAACAGATGCGAACGGCGCATGGGAGTCTCCTACGATTGGGGGAAGTCCGATTATGCGCTGCTGGACGCGAACCGCCCGTGCCGGCGGTGGCAGTTCGTGGCATCAGGCCTCGGGAGCACAAACGGCGGGGGTAGAATCCCCGGATGACACGACTCGTACTGATCGACGGTTCTTCCTACCTGTTCCGCGCGTTCCACGCGCTGCCGCCGCTGAGCAACGCCCAGGGCGAGCCCACCGGCGCGCTATTCGGCATCGTCAACATGCTGCGCGCCCACATCAAGGAGAAGCCGGACTACATCGCCTTCGTGGTCGATGCCTCCGGCCCGACCTTCCGCGATGATCTGGACCCGCAGTACAAGGCCCATCGCCCGCCGATGCCGGACGAGCTGCGTGCGCAGATCGAACCGATGATGGAGATCGTGTCGGCGCTCGGCCTGCCGATCCTGCGCGTGCCGGGCGTGGAGGCCGACGACGTGATCGGCACCTTGGCCGTACAGGGGGCGGAGGAAGGGCTCGATGTCACCATTTCCACCAGCGACAAGGACTTCGCCCAGCTCGTGCGCCCTCATCTGGCGCTGGTGAATACGATGAGCGGCAGCCGCCTCGACAGCGACGAGGCGGTGATGGCCAAGTTCGGCGTGCGCGCAGACCAGATCATCGATTACCTGTCGCTGATGGGCGACAGCGTCGACAACATCCCCGGCGTCGACAAATGCGGCCCGAAGACAGCGGCGAAATGGCTGGCCGAATACGGCACGCTGGAAAACGTCATCGCCAATGCCGATGCGATCAAGGGCAAGATCGGCGAGAACCTGCGCACGGCGCTGCCGCGACTGCCGCTGAACCGCCAGCTGACCACGATCAAGCTCGATGTCGCGCTCGACGGCGGACCGACCACGCTCGCCCTGCGCGAGCGCCACATTGAAAACCTGCGCCGACTTTACGCCCGCTACGGCTTCAACCAGGCCCTGAAGGATCTCGACGGCGCTGGAGCCGCCGCAGGCGACGACCGTACCAGCCTGCGCAGTACCCAGGCCGGCTACGCGCGCAGCACGACGGTGGCCGTCGAGGAAAGTCTGGACCCTGCACTGGCCGCCAAAGGCAGCTACGACTGCGTGCAAACCCGCGAACAGCTCGACGCGTGGATCGCGAAACTCGATGCCGCCACCGAATTCGCCTTCGACACCGAAACCGACGCGCTGGATGCGATGCAGGCCAATCTGGTCGGCCTGAGTTTCTCGATCGAACCGGGCACAGGCTGCTACATCCCGCTCGGCCACACCTATCCCGGCGCACCGGCGCAGCTCGATCTGCGCGAAACACTGGACGCGCTGCGTCCGCTGCTGCAAAGCGCCCAACACCACAAGCTCGGCCAGCACGGCAAATACGATCTGCACGTGCTGCGTCGCCACGGCGTGAACGTCGACGGCTACCACGACGACACCATGCTCGAAAGCTTCGTCTGGAACTCCAGCGCGACCCGCCACGACATGGATTCGCTGGCAAAACGCTACCTCGGCTACGACACCATCGCGTTCGAGGATGTCGCCGGCAAGGGGGCAAAGCAGATCTCGTTCGCGGAAGTGGCGATCGACGACGCCACCGGCTACGCCGCCGAAGACGCCGACGTCACCCTGCGCCTGCATCGCGTGCTGTCGGCGAAACTGTCGGAGATTCCGGCGCTGGAGAAGGTGTACCGCGAGATCGAAATCCCGCTGGTACCGGTGCTGACCCGGATGGAAGCCAACGGCATCCTCATCGATGCCAATGAGCTGCGTCGTCAGAGCGCCGACCTCTCGCGACGGATGCTGATCGCGCAGCAGCAGGCGACCGAACTGGCTGGGCGCACGTTCAATCTCGATTCGCCCAAGCAACTGCAGGCGCTGCTGTTCGACGAACTGAAGCTGCCGGCGCTGGTGAAGACCCCGAAAGGCCAGCCTTCGACGAACGAAGAAGCGCTGGAAGCCATCGCCGACCAGCACGAGCTGCCGCGCATCATCCTGGAATACCGTGGGCTGGCCAAACTGCGCAGTACCTACACCGAAAAGCTGCCGGAGATGATCAATCCCGACACCGGCCGCGTGCACACCAGCTACCACCAGGCCGGCGCCGCCACCGGGCGGCTCGCCTCCAGCGATCCGAACCTGCAGAACATCCCGATCCGCACCGAGGACGGCCGCCGCATCCGCAAGGCCTTCATCGCGCCGCCGGGCCGCAAACTGATCGCCTGCGATTACTCGCAGATCGAACTGCGGATCATGGCGCATCTGTCGGAAGATCCGGCGCTGGTCCGCGCGTTTGCGTCCGGCGCCGATATCCACCGCGCCACCGCGGCGGAAGTGTTCGGGAAACCGCTGGAAGACGTGAGCGGCAACGAACGCCGCGCCGCCAAGGCGATCAACTTCGGCCTGATGTACGGCATGAGCGCGTTCGGCCTGGCCAAGCAGCTGGATATCGGCCGCGGCGAAGCCCAGGACTACATCGCGCTGTACTTCAGCCGCTACCC
>JBGSKT010000315.1:0-1582 GCA_041741075.1 Lysobacterales bacterium | reverse complement strand
CGGCCGGGCCCAACGCGCAGCGCGGCCGGCTCCGCTCCCTGGCCCTGTTGAACGGCGGGCTGTTCGTCGAGACCCAGCGTCCGCACCTGCTGCAGAAACTGCTGCGCTCGCCGCTCGGCCCCGCGATGGCGCGGCTGCTTGGACGCCGCCGCTTCGGACAGTCGTTCAGCCAGGTATTCGCCCCTGGGCATCAGCCCAGCGCACTCGAGCTCGACGAGTTCTGGGCGCTGATCGCCCACGCCGACGGCCAGTTGCTGGCACCGAGGCTGCTCGGCTATATCGACGAACGCGTGCGCAACCGCGAGCGCTGGGTCGGCGCCCTGATTAACAGCCCGCTGCCCCTGCGCTTCATCAATGGCCTGCTCGACCCGATCTCGGGGGCACACATGGTGCGACGCTATCGCGAACTGGTGCCAGCGGCCGACGTGGTCGAACTGGCCGACATCGGCCACTATCCGCAGTGCGAAGCGCCGGGTCGGGTGCTGGCGGCCTATCTGGAATTCGCCGAGCGCCTGTCCGCCGATCCCGGGATACGCTGATCGCCACACCGATCGCAATTTCCTGGTTCACGGCTAGCAGCCTGTCGGACTTTCCGCGCTCCACGGGGAAATTCCGACAGGCTGCTAGGGCGCTGCGGCGATCTGCTGCTTGCCGAGAGCAGAACAGTGCAGCAGTCGGGAAGCGGACAGGATGGACCGATCCGGGTAGTAGGAATAGACGAACTGGCCACCGCGCAGGCTGTCGATCAGGCGCCGGGCAATGCCCTGGCGCACCGCCGGGCAACCCAGGCTGCGCCCGATCCGACCGACCCGCCGAATGAAATCGCCGCTGACATAGTCGGCGCCGTGGATGACGATGGCGCGGGCCATGGCATTGTCATTGATGCCGGGTTCAAGACCGGCCATGCGTAGCGAATAGCCATTGCGGCCGGTGTAGGCATCGAGCGTGCGGAACAGACCCAGGCTGGAGGCAAAACTTCCGGACGCATTGGAAAACCGCTCGGTCCGGTCTTCACCACTATTGCGACCGTGCGCTACCCGTTCACGATATAACAGGGTTCTGCGAACCAGATCGAATACCCACAGGCGCGCTGCGGTCGAGGGCAGCGAGTAGTCGATCACCGCCAGACGTTTGGACGTAGGCAGGCCATGATTTACTGCGCAGTTCATGGCGCTGACGGCGAGTTGGATTGCCCTGGCATTGGCCTCCGGTGCCACAGCAATCAGGGACTGCTCGAGCCCTACGTTGTGTGCGCTCAGCGTTGGTGCCGCGATCAGCACCAGCAGCAATGACAACAACAGAGGAAGGCGGATTGCGATGACTTTACTCCCGGTATCAAGATGAAACCCATCGCAGCAAGACTGTTCCGGGCGGCCGGTGGCGATTCCGATATTCGGTGCAGACCGCAATCGGGCAGGGTCAATCCGGTTGCCCAGCCGATCGGGATGGCACCCGCGCCGTCACATCGCCAATGGCGGCAGGACGCCTTGCCGGTCCGGGCCGAGCAAGCGGCGATGATGACGCAGCCGGGCGCGGCCACGCAAGGCGGTGTTGCGATCGGTTCAGCTAAAGTCCGTGCCCG
>JBGSKT010000314.1:0-3996 GCA_041741075.1 Lysobacterales bacterium | reverse complement strand
GGCATCGGTGGCCGTGCTCGCGGTCTCGGTGGCCGGCGCAACCGGCGCGGCGGCGTCATCCTGCTTGTCGTTGCAACCCGCCAGCGCGAATGCGGCCAGCACCGCCAAAATCAAATGTCGCTTCATCGATGTCTCTCCTGTCGAATTCCGGAAGCCGTACGCGCCTGGCGCGATCAGCGTTACTTGTTGACTGCGGACTGCTTGGCTGCGGCGCGCTCAAGCGCGATCAGCGCGTCCACCACCCGCATGCGATCTTCGAGCGCACGCGTGCGAACCACGTATTTGCCGTTGACGATCAGCGTGGGCGTACCGCTGACGCGATTGTTCTTGATGAAGTCCCGCGAACGCGCCATGCGTTCGGCCACGTCCTTGGACCGCATCAGCGCGACCATCTTGCTCCGATTCAGACCGCGCTGGGCGAACCAGGTTCCGAGTTCGTCCACCGAGGCATTGCTGCGCGGCAGTTCGCCTTCCTCGTGGATGGCGTCGAACAACGCGTGATGGGTCTTCGGCACGGCCTTGACGCTCTCGGCGGCGAAGTAGGCCAACGCATAGGCATCTTCAAGGTCGAATGCTGCCGGAACGTAGCTGAAACTGACGTCGGCCGGGATCGTCTTCTTCCAGGTATCGACCATCGGCTGGAAATCCGCGCAATGCGGGCACCAGTACGCGAACACTTCCGCGACCTCGATCTTGCCGTTCGGCGCCTGCCAGCGCTGGCCATCAGCCAACACTTCATAGTCGACCCCTTCCTGCGGCGGGCTGGCCGGCGCCTGCGCACAGGCGGACAAAGGAAGGGTCAACAGCAACAACCAGACGAACAGACGCGACATGAGCAGGATCCTCGAATGCATTGCGGGAACGATGGTGGAAACAAAAACGCCGGCACAGAGCATGTCTGCGCCGGCGTCTCGATTCAAGCGTGCGAAGCGGAAGTTGCGAACGCGTGCGCGTCCCGGTCAATCCACCGCTTCGGCCTGCTACAGATCAGCCCTTTCCGCCAGCCGCCAGCTCATTACTGCTGTGCAGGCCCTGCATGTAGCTGGAAAGTGACTGGATTTCCTCGTCGGTCAGCGGCTTGGCGACCGTGGACATCACGTTGTAGAGGGTCGTATCGCGGACCGTGGTGGTCCCGGTGCGATATTCCTGCAGCCGGCGGGCGGTGTACCACGCCTGCTGACCGCCGACGTGCGGGTAGGCCGGGCCCGGGTTGCCGGCGCCGGTGGGGCCATGGCAAGCCATGCAGGCCGGGATGCTGCGGGCGGGGTCGCCGCTGCGATACAGCTTCTGGCCCACTTCGTAGAACTTCATGCCGGCATTCGGGCCGCTGGCGATGACCGTATCGTCGGCAATGCCGGCACCCGACGGCTTGGTCGAGAAATAGGCGCCGATGTCGCGCATGTCCTGCGCGCTCAGCGCACTGGCGAACGGATACATGATCGGATTCACGCGCTCGCCGCTCTTGAACAGCGCGAGCTGATGCGCGATGTAGCGCTCGCTCTGGCCGGCGAGACGCGGATACAGCGTCGGATCGGTGGCGTTGCCGTCCAGGCCATGGCAGGCGGCGCAGGCGGCAGCCTTGGTAGCACCCGCTTCGGCGTTGCCGCCATTGGCTTTCGCCAGTTCGGTTACGGCCGAAACATCCAGCGGCACGGCTTCCACCGGCGCGGCTTCAGGCAAAGGGGCGACCGTGGTCTGGGCGATGGCGGCGGCCGCCGCGACCGCGAAAACCGCGAGACCGGCAAAACCGTAGGCACGGGCGTGACGCATGCTCAACACTCCAAGAAACTTCAGCGCGGTAGACGAGGCGCGGGACGGGCAGAAGCCAGCCGCAGGCCGAAACCGTGAAATTATGGTCGCGGCGCCTGAGCCGGTCAAACCGGACGGCTTCGGCCGCCAGCCGTGCGATCCTATGCGGATGGCCACTCCTTCGAATCCGTTCGTCCGCGCCAGCTACCTGCTGGCAGCCCATACACCACGCCAACTGCCTGAGGACGGCGGCGCCGAGGTCGCATTCGCTGGCCGCTCAAACGCCGGAAAATCAAGCGCGCTCAATGCCTTATGCCAACAAAATGCCCTCGCCAGAGTGTCCAAGACGCCCGGACGGACCCAACAATTGGTGTTCTTCGAGCTTCCGCCGCATGAGGGCAAATTCCTCGTCGACCTCCCCGGCTACGGCTATGCCAAGGTCCCGAAAGACCTCCAGGCCCATTGGCAGGCGTTTCTCGGCGACTACTTCCGCAGCCGTGGAGCGCTGAAAGGCCTGGTGGTGGTGATGGACATCCGCCATCCGCTCAAGGACTACGACCGCCAGATCCTCAGCTACGCCGTCGAGAATGGCCTGCCTGCCCATGCCGTCCTGACCAAGGCCGACAAACTCGGTCGTGGCGCGGGGATGAACGTGCTGCAGGCCGTGCGCAAAGAGCTTCAAGCCGCTTACGGCGACAGTGTCGGCGTGCAGACGCTGTCATCCGAGTCGAAGGCGGGCGTGGAGGAGTTGCGGAAGGTGGTAGCGGGGTGGCTGGAGATCTGACGACAGCCTGCTGTAAACAGCCTGTCCGCTGTCGACTGGAAATCAGCCCTGCGCGTAGCGGTAAAACAGCGACATCGCCGCTGCCCCGCCGAACACAACGACCAGAAACAATACGATCGCCTTCATCAGCGAATAGCCGCCGCTTGCCACAGGCGGCGGCAGATCGTCTTCATTCGGCTCGTCTTGCAGCGCCAGTGGCTCCGCAAGTTCCCATTCGTCGACAATCTCACGCGCGGCCTCCACATTCGCATCCGCGACATGCACCAGGATTTCGGTGTTGGCCGGCAGTTCGCCGACCGCGCCCTGCAGATATTCGCCCTGGATGAAGGCGGGAATGCCCGCGCCTTCCAGCATCTGCCGGATCAGATGGGCATCGGCGATGTTGGCGGCGCGGTAGACGATGAGCATGGCGTGTCCTTTCGGCGCGGTCGACGATCGGCGCCAGGCCAGCTTAACCCGCCTCCCGCAACCTCGGATCCATCCACGCCCGCAGCGCATCGACCAGCGTATTGATCGCGACGATCAACGCACCGACCACCAGCACGACGCCGAGCACCAGCGTGTAATCGCGGTTGAGCGCGCCCTGCACGAAATAGCGGCCCATGCCGGGAATGCCGAACACCTGTTCCACCACCGCCGAACCGGTGACGATATTGATCAGCGCCGGAGACAACCAGGCAACGATCGGCAGCAGCGCCGGTTTCAGTGCATGCGCGAACAGCAGGCGTGCTTCCGACAACCCGCGGGCGCGCGCAGCGGTCAGATATTCGGCGTTGAGCGTATCGAGCATCGAGGCGCGGGTCAGACGCGCGCAGTAGGCGATATTCGGCAGCGCCAGCGCGATCACCGGCAGCACGATGTTGTTCCACTCGCCCCAGCCGCCCGCAGGCAGCCACTGCAGCGTCACCGCGAACAGCAGCACCAGCAGCGGCGCGACCACGAATTTCGGCACCGCCAACCCAAGTCCGGCAAACAGCATCAAGCCGCGATCCAGCCATGAGCCCGCGCGCAGCGACGCCCACACGCCCAGCGGCACGCCGCACAGCAGCGCAAGCAGCAGCGCGAGACCACCGTTGAGCATCGACACTGGCAGCGCCTGCGCGACCAGTTGGTTGACGGTGTAATCGGGATACTGGAACGACGGGCCGAGATCGCCGCGCACCACATCGCCCAGCCATGCGCCGTACTGCGCGATCATGGGCCGATCGAGGCGATATTTCGCTTCCAGTGCTGCCTGCACTTCTGGCGGCGCGCTTTTTTCGACGTCGAACGGCCCACCGGGGGCCGCGCGCAGCAGCACGAAACACAGGGTGGCCAGCAGCCACAGCGTCAGCAACGCTTCGAGCAGGCGCGCGGCGAAACGTTTCATCGGGGCCTATTCAAACGCGCGCGTCCCCGTTCAGACCTGGACGTCGAACAGGCGGCCGATCAACGCCGCCGCCCCCATCGCCATCACGCCCCAG
>JBGSKT010000313.1:0-2175 GCA_041741075.1 Lysobacterales bacterium | reverse complement strand
CCCGCGCACGCTGCGGTAGACCAGCCCGGTGATGCCGCGGGTGCGACCCTCCGGCTGCGCGCCGAGAATCGGGGCGCCGCCGGCGATATTGCGGTGCATGTCTTCGACGATGTCCGCCACCCCGGCCACCGCTGCGACCAGCAGCCGACTGATTCCGCGCAAGTCCGCCGCATGCGGTTCCGGCGCTATCGAAAGTGGCGGTGCCGGCAGCACAACGCGCCGATGGGTATCGGCACCAGGGCGCTGGGGAGGCTTGCGATCGGACATCGGTTCAGCCTAGCGCGGCGCAACCGAAGGCTTGCACCAATCGGCCGCGGCCGGCCCGCAGGAATCGACCTTGCGGCCCTAATCCGTGCCGATGCCGCGCCACCAGGGAAAGATGTCTGCGCCCATCGCCGCCAACATGGCGGTTGCGGTCGGGCCGGGGTCGCCGTAGACCTCGAAGCCATCGAGCGTAGCCACCGCTAGCAGCTGCGGCACCATTTGCCCGACCACCGGACTACCCAGGTGCATCAGCACCGCCTCTGCATCGACATAGGTTTCGAGCAGCCGGCAGCGGCTGCGCTCCTTGTTGAGAAAAAACTCGTAACCGCGATTGCCCGGCTCGCGCCGGGTGGCGTTGAGCATTTGCTGCACGATCTGCTCGAATGCGTCGAAATCACCGCTGTTGATTGCCAGCGACACCTTGAAATGCACGATCTGGTCGGTCATACGATCCCTCTTGGTCAAGTCGAACGGCAGTGGCGCGAACCCCACGGTGGCCGCACGGGGCCACCTGTTATCCCTCCACTAGCGCAACCGTGCTCGCTTTCAACCGAGCAGATGGGCGACCCCGGCGCGCTCTTCTTCCAGTTCGGCCAGGGTGTGCTGCATGCGCTCGCGACTGAAGTCGTCGATCGGTAGATCGCGCACGCGCTGGTACTTGCCGGCGCTGGCGATCACCGGTACGCCGTAGATCACGCCCTCGGGAATGCCATAGCTGCCATCCGAAGGCACGCCCATGGTCACCCACTTGCCGTCGCTGCCGAGCAGCCAGTCGTGGACATGGTCGATCGCGGCATTGGCCGCCGACGCGGCGGAGGACAGACCGCGTGCGGCGATGATCGCGGCGCCGCGCTTGCCGACCACCGGAATGAAGCTGTCGCGATTCCAGGCCTCGTCGTTGATGCGCTCCTTGAGGCTCTGGCCATTGACCGTGGCGAAGCGGTAATCGGGGTACATGGTCGGGCTGTGATTGCCCCAGACCACGAGTTTTTCGATGTCGGCCACGGCCACGCCGGCCTTGCTGGCGAGCTGGCTCAAGGCGCGGTTGTGGTCCAGCCGCAGCATCGCGGTGAAGTTTTCGGCCGGCAGATCCGGCGCCGACTTCATGGCGATATAGGCATTGGTATTGGCCGGATTGCCGACCACCAGCACCTTGCAGTCGCGGCTGGCGACCGCGTTCAGGGCGGCGCCCTGGGCGGTGAAGATCTTGGCGTTTTCGAGCAGCAGATCACGGCGCTCCATGCCCGGGCCGCGTGGACGCGCGCCGACCAGAAGGGCGATGTCGGCGTCCTTGAAGGCGAGCCTGGCATCGTCGGTTCCGACCATGCCGGCGAGCAGCGGAAAGGCGCAGTCGTCGAGCTCCATCATGCAGCCCTTGAGCGCGGCCTGGGCCTTCTCCATCGGCAATTCCAGCATCTGCAGGATCACCGGCTGGTCCGCGCCGAGCATTTCGCCGGCGGCGATGCGATAGATCAGGGAATAACCGATCTGGCCGGCGGCGCCGGTGATGGCAACACGGACGGGGGTTTTCATGGCAAGTCTCCAGCAGTGGGATGCAAAAGATCAGTCGAGTTCGGCAAAAAATTCCTGGATGCGCTGCATGCCCGGCGCCAGTTGCGCGCTCGGGCAGGTGTAGCTGATGCGCAGCGCACGCGGCTCGCCGAACGCCGAACCCGGCACGCAGGCGACCCCCTTTACGTCGAGCAAGGCGGCGCAGAAATCCGTGTCATTGTCGATGCGGCGGCCGCGATGGCGCTTGCCGAACGCGCAGGAAATATCCGGAAATGCGTAGAACGCGCCCTGCGGCCGCGGACAGACCACGCCCGGAATGGCGGCGAGCACGGCCATTACCTGGTCACGTTTTTGGGCAAACTCGGCGGCGCGCGCGGCCGGCACGTCCTGCGGGCCGGA
>JBGSKT010000312.1:0-4821 GCA_041741075.1 Lysobacterales bacterium | reverse complement strand
GCCAACGCCGAGGTTCCCCCCGCGCCCACGCCCACGCCGATCAAACTGTAGGCCAGCACCGCCAACGCAAACCCAAGTCCGAAGGACGACGCCATCAGCACCGTCGCCTGCGTCGCCAGCAGTCCGCCCGCCGCCAGCACCGCCACCCCGCCGATGATCCAGCGGGTGCGATTGTTACCCTTATCCGAGGCATGGCCCCACAGCGGCCGGCCGAGCTGTACCGCATAATGCCAAGCGACCAGCCCCGCAGGGATCGCCGCGAGCAGCCCCAGTTCGACCACCATCAGCCGGTTCAGCACCGTCGTCGCCAGCATTACCAGCGCGCCGATTGCCGCCTGCACCAGCCCGATGCGGATAATCGCCAGCCACCCGAACCCGGAGTTCTTCGCCTCGATCAGCGGAGAGGCAAGCGAACCATGCATCAGATATAGCCGCCCAGATACCCGCCCAGCCCCAGCGCCGCCGCCAGCATTCCCAAGACATAGAGCGTCACGCCGACACCGTTGTACCACGGGGCATATTGCTTTGGATCGCGCAGCAGCTTGGGCATCGCGGCGACCTGCGCAGCGAGCACCGCGCCGACGATTAACGCCGAAAGCGTGAAGCCCCAGACAGCCAGCAGCGCGATCACGATCACCTGCGCGCCCGCCATCGTCAGGCAGGCAAACCGCGCCGCACCGCTCACGCCCATGGTAACCGGCAGCGATTTGAGGCCCGTCGCGCGGTCGCCTTCGACCGCCTTGAAATCGTTCAATGTCATGATCCCGTGCGCGCCAATCGAATAGAGCGCCAGTACGATCAGCACTTCGGTCGCGGGCAGCGCGCCCAGCATCACGGTCGCCCCGGTGAACCAGCTGAGCCCCTCATAGGTGAAGCCGACCACCGCCGGGCCTGTCCATCCGCTGGTCTTGAACCGGAATGGCGGCGCGGAATAGCCCCAGGCGAGCGCAAGGCCGACCAGCCCAGCCACAAACACCAGCGGGCCAAGCAGCCAGCCGACCACCGCCGAAATCGCGGTCATGATCAGCGCAATATAGAGGCCCCAGCGCCCCGCGATCCGGCCCGAGGGGATCGGGCGATCGGGCTCATTGATGGCATCGACATGGCGATCAAACCAGTCGTTCACCGCCTGGGAGGTGCCGCACACCAGCGGTCCGGCGAGCAAAACCCCGCCCGCCACGAACCACCAGCGCCCTTCAAGTCCCGCGCCGGACGACACCGCCCCGCACATGAAGGCCCACATCGGCGGAAACCAGGTGATCGGCTTGAGCAGCTGCAATACGTCTCGCGCCGCCGGAATGGGCGCATTGCGAGTCGATGGTACCGAATGCTCCATGGTCAAAGGCTATGCCTGACAAGCAAAAGCGTCAAATTGTTTTGACACTCCAAATCCAACCAAACCCGATTTTTATGGATAAAATTGCCGGCGCGTGTCCAATGTGTCCATTCGGGACGTGTCAGGCTGGCCGACAGTAGGACTTTGGCGCGCGGTGAACGGTGCGGATCCAGGGTGGCTCTAGACCCCCTCCAGACCCCGGTTAGACCCCATCTAGACCCCCTTTAGAGGTGCTTTTGGGGCCAATTTCGGCGTTTTTGAGCGGGTGGCTTTCGCGGCACCGATTCTGGCGATTTTTGCCTACAGGAGGGCGTTCTAGTCGTTGTCGCCAGCCAGATTGCCGAGCCCGTAGCGGTGCAGTTTCGAATAGAGGCTCTGGCGCGAAAGGCCGAGGATTTCTGCCGCAGATGCACGGTTATCGGCGGTGTAGGAAAGCGCTGCCTCGATGCACAATCGCTCGATCAGATCGGTGCTTTCGCGCACAATATCTTTCAGCGACATGCGCCCGACCAGCTCGGTCAACTGCTCGACCGAGCGCGGCAGATCCTGCTGGCCCGGCGGCAAATCGCGCAGGCGGCGGCCGATCGGGCGGATCACGAAGGCATAGTAAGCATCCTCGCCCGAGGTTCTTACTGCTGACAATTCAACAGGTTCGCCATCGACATCATGCCCGACGCGCAGCACCGTGGCGACATTGCGCGCGGCCCCGTGCTGGTCAATCTGCCCCTCGATCAGATCGAGATCGATCCCCGGTCGGCCAATCGATTCCGACAGGTGGCGCCCGCGCAGCTGATCAACGCTAGCGGCTTGAAGAAGCTCGACAAAAGCAGCGTTGGCGGTGACGATTTCGAGGTTGCTGTCCGCCACCACGAAGGCATCGGGCATCTGATCAACCAGCTCGAGCACCGGGGAAACCTCGGCCGCCGGACGCTCGGTTACCGGGATCAGCCGGACCAGCAGGAACTGCCCGCGATCCTGAGTGAAGCCGGTAACGGCGGCCATCACCTCGCGCGCGCCCTTGGAAATGCGGATCTTGCCGGGGCTGACCGTGTCCGAAACATGCGCCGCGCCGACCAGCGATTGCACGTCGTCGTGCGAGTTTTTATCGATGAAAGTCAGCAGCTTTTTGCCGGGTAGGCTCGCCACGCGGGCGCCCAGCAAGGTGTGAGCAGCCGGGTTAGCTTCGCGGATCCGCAAGGTTCCCGCCTCGATGATCAGCACCGGCTCGCTCGAGCGTTCGAACAGCATCCGGTAGCGCGCTTCGAGCTGACGCATCCTGAGATAGTCGCGCTCAAGCGATTGCTGCACCTGCAACAGGCGCTGCTGGAGCTTGCCCGCATCGCGCAGATCGCGACCAAACGCGATCCGGTGCTCGCCGCCATTGACGCTGAGCACGGCGTAGCGGATCGGCACATCGCCATCGCGCGACGGATGGTTGACTTGCCGCCAATGTTGCAATTCGCCGCGCCGGGCGGCAGCCAGCATCTCCATGATTTTCGGACGACTTTCGTCAGTCACCGTCTCGATCCAGTTGGTTCCGACCCAGTCGGCAAATGCCGGAAATTCGCGCGGATCGAAGGCCGCATCAAGGATCGTACCAGTATCATCCAGCACCAGCGTAACATCGCCAGCAACCATCGCCAGCTTCATCGCCGCATCAGCATCGAGCGTGTTGAACAGCTCCGCCGCCTTCCCAAACGGGTGCTTGCCTTCAATGCTGTGTTTGCGAGTGAGCATGGAGTTTTGGAACCTACCGCAGGTTCAGATCACGGACGGCGGCGGTCTCTACCAGCGAATTTGCGAGCTCCAGCGCGGCGAGCGCGTCGGCACCCGTGCCGTCCGCCCCCACTTCGATCGCCATGCCCGGGTTTTCGTTGATCATGCGTCCGCCGACAAGCACGGTGATATGAGGTTTGGCGGATACGTTGCGTATCGCCTTGATAAGATTTGCGATTGCTGCGCCAGGACAATCACGGGCGAGCGTCAGTCCGACCAGGTCGAAGGGCTGGCGGGCCAACCGGTCGAGCAATTCGCGGCGTTCCGGCTTGACCAGCGCCTCACTCTGCCAGCCGGCGCGGGCGAAGACTTCCTCGATCATCAGCGTGCCGAAATTGTGGTGGTCACCGGGCATCGGCGTGAACAACGCACTGCGTGGCATGATGAGCCCGCCAAGTTCAGCCGGGGAGCGCGCGGCAATTTCGCGCATCACTTCCTGCAGTCGCCACAAACCCATTGTAACATCAAGGAAATCGCATTCGTCGCTTTCCCACATCTCGCCCAGCTTGCGGGCTGCGGGGGCGAGCAGATCGAGGCAGATCGTCTCCACACTGGCGCCATCGGCGATGAAGCCGTCAACCTCTTCGAGCAGGCTGGCCGCTTCGAGCCGCAACGGCAGGAGCGCAAAGCGGGAGGCATCTTCGGGCTGGATCGGGCGCGACCGTTTGGCCTTGGTGCGCGGATCACCGCTGCCATGGGCCATCAGCAAACGGGGGATAATCTCGCTTTCGATCACGGTGTTGACCGATTCGCCATGGTCGGCGCGGGTGCCGGTACTGATGCGTCGGACCCGATCAAGCGGGGCGGAAATCACTCCGCGCAGCACCGCAGATCCTGCACCAAACATGCTCGAAGCCTTGGACTCTCCCATTCGTCAGACCCTCCCAGGTCATGCGGACGAACCTTCCGCAGGAGGTAAGACCGCATCACCCCGAAACGGTCCTTGGCCCTGATCCCGAAAAGCCAGCGACTCCTTAATACGCTTTTTTCGGTGATGGCGCAAACGGCCTTACCGTGGAATCTCCAATCGTCAACAAAACTAAACGTCCAATCTAGTTGACACTCAAGTTGGAAAGCGTAATCTCCGAGTCTGAGAGAAAAGGCTAACGCGACAAATGACTCGGACGGATCAGGCATCCCCGGTCGAACACGGAACCTCGAAAACGGGGACGGGGTACGAGGGGGAACAAACCTATGCGCTGTACACCGCTGAAGAGCGGCAGCGGCGCGACGAGTCGGCCTGGACCATTGTTCAGGGAGTGCTCGCCCCAGTGCAGTTTCTGGTGTTTCTGGTCAGCCTTGGTCTTGTTCTGCGCACCCTCACCACCGGCGAAGGCGCCTTTGCCGCTGACGTCTCGATCGTGGTCAAGACGCTGGTGCTTTACACCATCATGATCACCGGCTCGATCTGGGAGAAGGTCGTGTTCGGCAAATGGCTGTTTGCCCCGGCCTTCTTCTGGGAGGACGTGTTCTCGATGCTCGTTCTGGCCTTGCACACCCTCTATCTGGTGTTGCTGTTTGGCGAGATCGGCACGGTCGAGCAGCGGATGCTGGTCGCGCTGTCGGGTTACGCGGCCTACATCATCAACGCCGGGCAGTTCCTGTGGAAGCTGCGGCTGGCGCGGCTTCAGGGTTCGGTGCTCGCGCAGGCGGTGACCGCATGAGCCCGCTCGCGGTTCTCGATGGGTGCGCGGCCGAACTCGCCCGCG
>JBGSKT010000311.1:0-4566 GCA_041741075.1 Lysobacterales bacterium | reverse complement strand
GCGCGCAGCGCGGCGGCCAGCGCCTGGTGCTCTCTATCGACGTTCGCCGCGAGCAGTCGCTGGCGCAAGGGCAGCGGCAAGGATTGTCCATCGACACCGGCCGCCTTGGCCAATCCGGACAGCGCGTCCAGCAGCGCGTGCGGCGCCGCGATGTGACGCCCAGCCAGCTCGAAATTGAGTTCGTGATCAACCGAATTGATTGCATACACCGCGGCGCCGCGCCGGGCCGCCTTGCGTACGCGGTGGCCGAGCAGTGGCTGGTCGAGTCGCGGGTTGCATCCGATCAGCAGAATCACCGGTGCCTGCTCGATCTCGGCCAGCGGCATGGCAAAAACTGCACCGGCGGCGGCATCGGAAAAATCGGTGGTGCGCAGGCGATGGTCGATGCGCGCGCTGCCCAGCGCGCGCAGGATACTGGCGAGCAGGAAACCCTCTTCACTGCTGGCGAGCGGCGCCACCAGGGCGGCAATCTCGCTGCCCGAATAGCGGCGCAGTTCCTGGGCGACGGCGGTAATCGCCTCTTCCCAGCCGACCGCAACCAGTTCGCCGTTGCGGCGCAGCATCGGCTCGGTCGCGCGGTCTTCGGCAACCAGGCCCTGATGACTGAAACGGTCACGGTCGGACAACCAGGATTCGTTGATGCGCTCGTTGTCGCGCGGCACCGAGCGCAGCACTTCACCGCGGCGGGTGTGCAGCCACAGGTTCGAGCCGAGCGCGTCGTGATAGCCGATCGATTCGCGCGCGATCAGCTCCCAGGCGCGGGCACGAAAGCGGAACGGTTTGTTGGTCAGCGCGCCGACTGGGCAGACGTCGATGATGTTGCCGCCCAATTCGGATTCGATGGATCGGCCGATATAGGTGCCGATCTCCAGATGTTCGCCGCGGCCGATGCCGCCCAGTTCGGGGCTGCCGGCGATTTCGCTCATGAAGCGCACGCAGCGCGTGCACTGGATGCAGCGGGTCATTTCAGTGGCGATCAGCGGGCCGATATCTTCGTCTTCGACCACGCGCTTTTGTTCGACGAAGCGCGAGATCGAGCGGCCATAGCCCATCGCCACATCCTGCAATTCGCACTCGCCACCCTGATCGCAGATCGGGCAATCGAGTGGATGGTTGATCAGCAGGAACTCCATCACGTTGCGCTGCGAAGTCCGCGCGCGCTCGCTGCGGGTGAATATCTTCATGCCTTCCATCACCGGGGTGGCGCAGGCCGGCACCGGCTTCGGCGATTTCTCAACATCGACCAGACACATCCGGCAGTTGGCCGCGATCGACAGCTTTTCGTGATAGCAGAAGCGTGGCACCGCCACCCGGGCGGCGTCGGTGGCGTGGATGATCATCGAACCCTTGGCCACCTGCATCGGCTGGCCATCGACTTCGATATTGACCAGATCGGGCGCGGTCGCCGGCGGCTTCACTTGCGCATTCATGCGGCGACTCCCAGCTCGGCATCGACCAGGGAACGGCCGTGCTCGATGAAATATTCGAATTCGTGCCAGTAATGGCGCAGGAAACCCTGCACCGGCCAGGCGGCGGCTTCGCCGAAGGCACAGATGGTGTGGCCCTCGATCTGGCCAGCGGCGGCCTTGAGCACGTCCAGATCGCTCTTCTCGGCGCGCCCTTCGACCATGCGCGTCAGCATCCGGTACATCCAGCCGGTGCCCTCGCGACACGGGGTGCACTGGCCGCAGGATTCGGCGTAGTAGAAACGCGCGATGCGCTGGCAGGCACGGACCATGCAGGTGCTGTCGTCCATCACGATCACCGCGCCCGAACCCAGCCCGGAACCGGCCTTTTGCAGGGCGTCGTAATCCATGCTGCAGCCGAGCATCAGCTCGGCCGGCAATACCGGCATCGACGAACCACCGGGAATCACCGCCTTCAGCTTGCGCCCAGCGCGCACCCCGCCGGCCAGCGCCAGCAAATCGGCAAACGGCGTGCCCAGGCGGATCTCGTAGTTGCCCGGGCGCTGCACATGACCGGATACCGAGAACACCTTGGGGCCGCCGTTGTTCGGCTTGCCGAGCCCGAGGAACCATTCGGGCCCATTGCGGATGATCGCCGGCACTGAGGCATAGGTTTCGGTGTTGTTGATCGTGGTGGGCTTGCCGTACAGGCCGAAATTGGCCGGAAACGGCGGCTTGAAGCGCGGCTGGCCTTTCTTGCCTTCGAGCGATTCCATCAGCGCGGTTTCTTCGCCGCAGATGTAGGCGCCGGCGCCGAGCGCGTTGTGGATCTCCACATCGACCCCGCTGCCGAGGATGTTGTGGCCCAGCCAGCCGTGCTCGCGGGCCTCGGCCAGGGCCTGTTCGATGCGTTCGAAGGGTTCGTGATGGAATTCGCCGCGCAGGTAGTTGTAAGCGACCGTGGAGCCGGTCGCGTAGCAGGCGATTGCCATGCCTTCGAGCACCGCGTGCGGGTTGTAGCGCAGGATGTCGCGGTCCTTGCAGGTGCCGGGCTCGGACTCGTCGGAATTGCACAGGATATATTTCTGCCCAGGCGCATTGCGCGGCATGAAGCTCCACTTGAGCCCGGTCGGAAAACCGGCGCCGCCGCGACCGCGCAGGGCACTCTGTTTGACCCAGTCGATCACCTGTTCGCGGCTGATGTTCTCGCGCAGGATCCGGCGCCAGGCCTGGTAGCCGCCGGCCTTGAGGTAGTTCTCATAACTCCACGGCTGGTCGAAATGCAGCGTGGTGAAGACCACATTGTGTTCGCTGGGGATCGGACCTACGGCCATCGCGGGGATTCCTTACTTCAAACCATCGAGGATGGCGTCGAGACTGGCCTCGGTCAGCCGCTCGTGGTAATGGCCATTGACCACCATCATCGGCGCGCCGGCGCAGGCGGCCAGGCATTCTTCTTCCCTTTTCAGATACACCCGGCCGTCGGCGGTGCTCTCGCCGGTCTTGATGCCGAGCTTGTTTTCGCAGTGCTTGACCAGGCCTTCGGCGCCGTTCAACCAGCAGGAAATATTGGTGCAGATGGCGACGTTGTTGCGGCCGACCGGGGCCAGTTCGTACATCGAGTAGAAGTTGGCGACCTCGTAGGCCCACACCGGCGGCAGCTCCAGATAACTGGCCACCGCGGTGACCAGTGCGTCGGTCAGGAAACCGCCGTTCTGGTGCTGGGCCGCGGTCAGCGCCTGGAGCAGCGCCGAGCGTTTGCGTTCGGGCGGAAACTTGGCGATCCAGCGATCGATCTCGGCGCGGGTGTCGGCGGCCAGCGCCGCCAGCGGATCGATATCGCGCACCTGTTCGAAATGGCCTGTGGCTTTCACTGTTCGCTCCTGGTTCAGCGGTCGATTTCGCCGAACACGATGTCAAACGTACCGATCAACGCCACCACGTCCGGCAGCATGTGGCCGCGGGCGATCTCGTCCATCGCCGAGAGATGGGCAAAACCCGGTGCCCGCAGCTTGACCCGGAACGGCTTGTTGGCGCCGTCGGTGACCAGATACACGCCGAACTCGCCCTTGGGCGCCTCGACCGCGCTGTAGATCTCGCCCGGCGGCACCGAATAACCCTCGGTGAACAGCTTGAAGTGGTGGATCAGGGCTTCCATGTCGTCCTTCATTTCGGCGCGGCTGGGCGGCGCCACCTTGAAGTTGCGGAGCATCACTTCGCCTGGATTCTGGCGCAGCCAGGCGACGCACTGCTTGATGATGCGGTTGGACTGGCGCATTTCGGCGACGCGCACCAGATAACGGTCGTAGCAGTCGCCGTTGACGCCAACCGGGACCAGAAAATCGAACTGGTCATAGGCCGCGTAAGGGCGCTTGCGGCGCAGGTCCCACTCGATTCCGGAGCCGCGCAGCATCGGACCGCTCATGCCCCAGGCCAGCGCCTGTTCGGGGCTGACCACGCCGATCCCGACGGTACGCTGCTTCCAGATGCGGTTGTCGGTCAGCAGGGTCTCGTATTCGTCTACCTTGGATGGGAAATCGTCGGCGAAGGCATCCAGGAAATCCAGCATCGAGCCGCCGCGCCAGGCATTCATGCGCTGCATGTCGGCGCTGCTCCGCCACGGCGATTCGCGGTATTTCGGCATCTGCTCGGGCAGGTCGCGGTAGACCCCGCCCGGACGGTAATACGCCGCGTGCATGCGCGCGCCACTGACCGCTTCGTAGCAGTCCATCAGTTCTTCGCGTTCGCGGAAGGCGTACAGGAACAGGGTCATGGCGCCAAGATCGAGACCGTTCGAGCCGATCCACAACAGGTGATTCAGTATCCGGGTGATTTCGTCGAACAGGGTGCGGATCACCTGCGCCCGCGGCGGCGCTTCGATGCCCAGCAATCGCTCGATCGCACGCACGTAGGCGTGCTCGTTGCACAGCATCGACATGTAGTCGAGCCGGTCCATGTATCCGATCGACTGGTTGAACGGTTTCGACTCGGCCAGCTTTTCGGTCGCCCGGTGCAACAGGCCAACATGCGGGTCGGCGCGCTGGACCACTTCGCCATCCATCTCCAACACCAGCCGCAGCACCCCGTGCGCGGCCGGATGCTGCGGGCCGAAGTTGATCGTGTAGTTGCGGATTTCCTGCATGGTCACACCCCCGCCCCG
>JBGSKT010000310.1:0-5665 GCA_041741075.1 Lysobacterales bacterium | reverse complement strand
CGCCGGGTCAGCGCCGGGTCGTTGCGGGTGACCGGATTGACCGCGCCCGGCAGCGGGATGAAGCTGTTGACGCGGGCGCCCTGGGCGGCGGTCACGTTGGCCGCAATCCGGCCCAGATCGTCCAGGGTCTGCTGGCGCATGCCGGCGTCGAAACTGCGGATGGTGCCTTCGAGCATCACCCGTTCCGGAATGATGTTGTAACGCAGGCCACCGTGGATGCTGCCGAAGCTGAGTACCACCGGCAGGGTCGAGATATCCAGTCGCCGACTGACGATGGTCTGCGCCTGATTGATCAGCAGGGCCGCGGTCACGATCGGATCGACCCCGCGCCAGGGCTGGGCGCCGTGGGTCTGCTTGCCGATGATCTCGATCTGGAAACGGTCGGAACCGGCCAGCATCGGGCCCTCACGGACGCCGATCTCACCGGCGTGCAGGGTATAGAACACGTGCATGCCGAATACAGCCACCGGCGGATGGCGCTCGAACAGGCCCTCTTTCAGCATCAGTTGGGCGCCGCCTTCCTCGCCGTTCGGCGCGCCTTCCTCGGCCGGCTGGAACAAGAACAGCACTTCGCCGTGCAACTGCGCGCGCAGGCCGGCGAGCGCGGTCGCCACACCCAGGGTCATGGCGGTGTGGGCATCGTGTCCGCAGGCGTGCATCACCCCGACTTCGGCGCCGTTGAACAGGGCGCGCTGGTGCGAGGCGAAGGCGAGATCGCCCTCCTCGACCACCGGCAGCGCGTCCATATCGGCGCGGATGGCGATGCGCGGCCCGGGAAAACCACCCTTGAGGATGGCGATCACCCCGGTCTTGGCCACGCCGGTCTGTACTTCGAGTCCCAGCCGCTGCAATTGCGCGGCGACCAGGGCCGCGGTGCGGGTCTCGTGATTGCCCAGCTCGGGATGCTGGTGGATGTCGCGGCGCCAGCTGATCACCTGGTCGGCAACCGCACGGGCGGCGGCGGCGCTCGCGGCATCTTCGGCATCGGCGCGGGCGGAAAACAGCAGCCCCACGACCAGCCAGGGCAGGATCGATCGATGGATGGACGTCATGGCGGCACCGGCAAGGCGAAAGCGGGAAGCCGCAGGCTAGCAGTGCTGGCGGATTTTCAATAGTTGCGGCGGACAACCGGCCCTGGCTTCAATCCGGATAATCGCTGAAATCCGGGGCGATGCGGTAGGCCAGGCACAGTTCGGCCAGGCCCTGCGGCTGGCCGACGACCAGCGGTCGCGGCCCGCGGGCGGCAATGCGTGCCACCAGTTCGGCGATCAGCGCGATACCGGTGCTATCGACCGCCGGCACCGCATCCAGCACGATCCGCTCGACGCCCTGCAATGGCCATGCGGATAAACGCAGGCCGGGCACGCTGTCGGCATCCAGCCGGCCGCCGAGCAGCAGGCTGCTGCCATCTCGTTTACTTGTCGGCGACATCGGTCGCGACCTCGATCCGGCCCTGTTCGAGATCGTCGGTGACCGCGTCCAGACCCTTGGAACGGATCAGCGGATCGAACTGGCTGCGGAAAGTCTGCACGTAGGAAATACCCTCGACGATCACGTCGAAGGCCAGCCAATCTCCGGCGACCGGGCGCATCAGGTAATCGACCGCCACCGGTTGCGCATTGCCGCCGCCGATCAGGTTGGTCTTGACGCGGATGAACTTGCCCCCGCCGAGCGCGGTTTCGCCGAGCATGCGGATCGTACTGTCGCCTTTGGCATCGAGCAGCGCACGCGCGTAGCGACGCACCAGGTTATCGGTCAGTGCCTTGGCGAAGCGTTTGATCTGTTCCGGGCTGGCCTTGCGCGAATGAATGCCGAGCACCAGCCGTCCCGAGTAGTCGATATCGAGCGCGGCGTCGAGTTGTTGGTGTACGTAGGCTTCCAGCGCCGGCGGCGAGGCGGTGAACTCTTCGCGTCGTTTGGCGATTTCATCGAGGATCTGCTGCGAGGTACTGTGTACTTTCGCCGACGCCGGGCTCTCGCTTGCAGCCGCCGCCACGCCGAGCAGGGCGAGGAACAGAACCACGCCGGACCACAGTCGCGACTGCCGGTAGGTTTTCATTTTTGCTCCGTCTCGGATTTGGGGGTTTGGTCGGCTTCCTTGTCGTCTTGGCCATTGAACAGGAACTTGGAGATCAACTGTTCCAGCACCACCGCCGACTGGGTAAACAGGATCTCGTCGCCGTCCTTGAGCGACTCCGGGTCGCCGCCCGGGCTGATGCCAAGGTAACGATCACCGAGCAGGCCGGCGGTGTAGATGCCAATCGAGCTGTCGGCCGGGATCGCGACCGTGCTATCCACCTTGATCCGCACCAGCGCTTCATAGGATTCCCGATCCAGTTCGACCGTGGCCACTTCGCCGACCGTCACCCCGCCGATCTTGACCGGTGCGCGGATGCGCAGTTCACCAATGTTGCTGAACCGGGCGCTGAGCTGCACTTGCTCGACGCTCAGGTTGTGGCGGCCGTTGGTCGAAGCCACCGCCAGCGCCATCAGGGTGGCGAAGGCGAGCAGCAGAAATGCGCCCACCGCGATATCGAGTCTGGCTTGGTTGGCTTTCATGATTTGAAGAATAGCGCGCTCAGGATGAAATTGAAGACCAGCACCAGCAGCGATCCATTGACTACGGCGTGGGTGGTGGCGACCGAGGTGCCCTCGATGGTCGGCTCGGCATTGAATCCGGTGTGCGTCGCCATTAGCGCGCCGAGCAGGCCGAATACTGCGCTCTTGACGAAAGCGACCACGAAATCGTCGTACAGATCGACGCTGTTTTGCAGCCCGGCCCAGAAAAAGCCGGCGTCCAGTCCGAGTGCGTAGACCGCCTCCAGATAGCCGGCGAGAATCGCAAACGCGCAAAAAAAGCCACACAGCAGCGGCATGCCGATCACCGCCGCCCAGAACCTCGGGACCACGGTCTTGGCGATCGGGTCGATCGCCATCAGCGACAGAGAGGCGATCTGGTCGGTCGCCTTCATCAGTCCCAGCTCGGCGGCCATCGACGAGCCGGCGCGACCGATGAACAACAAGGCGGTCAGCACCGGGCCCAATTCCCGATACAGCGCCAGCCCGAGCATGGTGCTGACCGAATTGGTGGCGCCATAACTGGCCAGGGTGCGATAGCCCTGCAGGGTCAGGACCAGGCCGACGAAGGCGCCGCCGACCGCGATGATCGGCAGCGAGCGCACCGCCACCGAGTAGATCTGCGCCAGCAGATCGGGCAGAAAATCGCGGCGCGGCCCGCTCGCCCGCAGGATCGTCAGCAGAAACCAGCCGGTCTCGCCGATCGCCACCAGGAAGGCGCGCATTCAGGCCGTCTCCTCGACCGTGGGCCGACGGCCGGCGTCGAATGCGATCGGGCCGTCCGCCTTGCCATCGAGGAATTGCCGCAGCAAGGGATCGGTCGAGGCGGCGAGCGCCGCCGGCGTGCCGGAAAATGCGATGCCGCCGTTGGCGATCACCAGCACCTGGTCGGCGATCTTCAGCGATTCCTTGACGTGGTGGGTGATCACGATACTGGTCATGCCCATGATGCGATTGAGGTTGTCGATCAGCTCGACGATCACCCCGGTGGCGATCGGATCGAGGCCGGTGAGCGGCTCATCGTAGAGCATCAACGGCGGATCCAGCGCCAGTGCGCGGGCGAATGCCACCCGTCGGGCCATGCCCCCGGACAGCTCGCGCGGGTATAGATCGCGCGCCGAGCGCAAACCGACCGCATTCAATTTCAGATCGACCAAGCGGCCGATCAGGGCGGCGTCGAGCGCGGTATGCACGCGCAGCGGCAGGGCGATATTCTCGGCTACGGTCAGATCCGACAGCAGTCCGCTGCCCTGCAGCAGTACGCCGATGCCGCAGCGCAGCGACATCAGGCCCATGTTGGAATAGTCGATCGGCTGGCCAAAGATCGTGATGCTGCCGGCGGCCGGGCACAACTCGCCGGTGATCGCGTGCATCAAGGTCGATTTGCCGGCGCCGCTGGGGCCGAGCACGGCCACCACCGCGCCCTTCGGCACCGTGAAACTGACCCGATCGAGGATGGTCTGGCCACCGCGATCGATGCGCACGTTGTCGAACGCCAACGCCGGCTGGCCCTCGCAATTCGGTTGACAGCTGACAACCTGGCTCACTCAGTTAACCTCGTCCGGCCCGGATTCATCGAGCAGATAATCGGGCAACTGGTCGCGCGCGGTACGGTCATTGATCTGGAAATCACGGGACTGCAGATAGGCGCTGCGGAACAGCAGGTATTCGTCGCCGCTGTCCTTGATCAATTCCTCGCTGGACAGCAGGTCGGCACGGATCGACACCAGGTTAAGTGCGACCACCCCGTAACGTTCCGGGGTATGCACCAGTTGATAGGGCTGTAACGGCAGCTCGACACCGAAACCGAGCAGGTCGCGCGGCGTGCTCGGGCCGAGGAACGGCACTTCCAGATAACGCGAGCGCCGCCAGCCCCAGACCGCGAAGGTCTGGCCGAAGTCTTCCCGGTACAGTTTCATCTTGGCGTCGGTGGCCGGGTCGGCCAGGCCACCCAGGCCGAGCACGATGTTCAGGCTGAAACGGCCGAGCGTGCTGGCGGCCGCGCCGGGGCGGCCTTGCAACAGCAGGTTGACCGCAGTCAGCGGCTGGAAGATATTGATGAAGAAATTGTGGATGCCGGAACGCAATGGCTTCGGCGTCACCGCCCGATAGCCCTTGGCGACCGGGCGGGCAAAGTGGCGATCAAAGCTGCGATTGAACCGATGCACCCCGCGGTTGCGTTTTTCCCAGGGATCAATAGCCGCGGGCACGGCCACATCGGCAGAGCTATCGGCGACGATTTCCGGGGTGCTGTTCACCTCGGGCTGGTTCGTCGCCAGCTGGGTAGGTTCTTTCGCCTGTGCCGGGGCTTCACGCACCAGTGGCACGGTAATCACCGGCTGCGCCAACAGCAAAGTCGGCGGGAACCACAGCAGCACCACCCATCCAATCAGCAAACGCTTCATGCATCATCCCAAGTCAACCAAAGCCGCAGGCGACGCCGGCCATTCAAGGACCGCTGGCCGGCGCCAAATCTTGCGCTGGTTGCGAAGATCGCGGTAAGACGGGTCGCAGCTTGCCACAAAAACAGTGCCAGTCTGTCGTCGCAACGACGACGCCCTCAGTCCGGGCTCTGGCAGGCACGCTGCGGCGCCGATCATTGTAGCCTGCCACTGCGTTGGGTCGGTTGGCGGGCTCACACAACCGACTTGATCGCGCCGGCTCCGGGCGGTGCCCCGGCACGCTCGCGATCCGATGCGCCGGCCACCGCTACAATGCCCGGCCCAGATCATCGTCGGAACGCGCATGAGCCTGCCCAATAGCGTTGCCGCCACCGTCCAGCGCGTGCTCATCGTCGGCGCTGGCCAGGCCGGCGCCGAGGCCGCCTTCGCGCTGCGCCAGCAGGGTTACCAAGGCACGCTGACCCTGATCGGGGACGAACCCTGGCTGCCGTACCGTCGGCCGCCGCTATCGAAGACGTTTCTGGCCAGCGGCGAGGCGCCGGAACGGCTGGCGTTCAAACCGGCTGCCGCCTATGCCAAGGCTGATATCGGGCTTTCAACTGGCGTGGCGGTGACCGCGATCGATCGCGCCGCGGCGGAAGTCGCGCTGGCCGATGGCCGACACCTGCCCTATGACCGCCTGGTGC
>JBGSKT010000309.1:0-2740 GCA_041741075.1 Lysobacterales bacterium | reverse complement strand
GGCGCGGATCGGGCTGGCGCTGGCGGCGGCGACCGCGCAGGCACGCGGCGAGACCCACACCCTGTCGATGCTGATCGACTGGCTGGATGGCGATCTCGATGAATACGGCCTGCCGGAAAATCTGTCACTCGAGGAAATGCGCTCGACCCTACGCATCGTGCAGATCGCGGCACGCAACGTCATGGGCCGCGAGGCGGCCGAGCAAGCCCTGACCCAGGCCATGGGTCTGGCCGGTTCGCTGCACGAGGCGCTGCAGTTCGCGCCGGCGCGGTTGCTCGGCGAATGAGCCGGCATCGCCGCCGCAGTTCCTGAGCACGCAAAGGAATGTGGGAGCGACGGCACGTCGCGACTGTCGCATCGATTGCCGGTCGCGACGTGCCGTCGTTCCCACAGTGCTAACCCTGGTCAGCGACAACGATAGGCGCCAAAGCTCTGCTCGCCGTCGTGCGGTTCGTCCAGGGCCTGGATGGTGTCGGCGCCCAGGCTGGCGGCCTGGTTACGGGCCAGCGATTCCAGTTCATCGCGCACCTTGATCTGGTTGCGCTTGACCAGCATCACCCGGTCGCGCACCGAGACCACGATCTCGCCTTTTTTTTCGCAGGCATCGAGGTTCTTGCCATAGGCAACCTTGATCGCCTGGCCGGATTCGTCCAAGTCGACCCAACTGCAGGCGGAAAACAGCAGGGGTGCCAATAGCAGCAGCTTGCGCATGGGTTTCCTCGATGGGTCGGGATCAGGGCGGTCATTGTGACCGCGTTGCGCTGAACCGGGCGCAAGTATGGTAAACGTAGGCTGGCGGGGTGGCGAAAATTCGCCGCCCCGCTCCCTGATCCATCAGCGCAGCACCTTGCCGTCGGCGTCGAGCACTTTGACTTCGCCCAGCTTGAGCGCGCGGATGCCGGCCTCGATCTTGGCCAGATCGCCGACCACCACCCAGGTCATTGCCTGCGGCCGGATATGCGCCGTGGCGGCGGCGCGCACCTGGTCGAGGGTCTGGCCGTCGATCTCGGCTTTCAGGGTCTGCACGTAGTCATCCGGCCGGCCGTAGACCAGGATGCCGTTGATGCTGCCGGCCACTGCGGCACCGGTTTCGTATTGGCCGGGCAGGCTGCGCACGTCGTTGGCCTTGAGCCAGTCGAGTTCTTCGACGGTGATCGGACGCGCGCCGACGTAGTCGTCGAACTCGCGCAGCACTTCGCCCAGCGATTCGATCGTTTTGTCGGTCTGCACCGGGGCCCAGGCATACAGGCTGCGCTGGCCCAGCGCTTCGTTGCTGAAGCTGTAGGCGCCATAGGCCCAGTGCTTGTCCTCGCGCAGATTCATGTTCAGCCGCGCGCTGAACTGGCCACCCAGGGCGGTGATCGCGGTATTGGTCGGCAGGCGGTCGGCGGCCTTGCTCGACGGCAGCAGGTGGCCGGCGAAGATGGTGCTCTGCTCGGCGTTCGGCTTGTCCATCAGGAATACCCGTGGCGCATCGGGCAGGGCGACTTCGGCCAGATTTTTCTGCGCCCGCGGTTCGGACGAGGCTTTCCAGTCGCCGAACTGACGCTCCAGCAGCGGAACGATCTCGGCCAGCGTGGTGTCGCCGACCACGATCAGGCGGGCGCCATCGGGGCGGATCCAGTCGTGGTGGAAGGCGAACAGATCGGCCGCGGTCAGCGCCTGGATCGAGGCCTCGGTGCCGGAGCCGGTACCCGGTATGGCATAAGCATGCCCCGCGCCATACAGCAGCGGCGGCAGCACCCGGCTGGCCAGCGCCGAAGGTTCGGTCTTTTCTTGCGCGATGCCGGCCAGCCACTGGCCCTTGACGCGGGCGATCTCGCTTTCGTCGAAGCGCGGATGACGCAGCACATCGGCGAACAGTTCCAGCGACGGCGCCAGTTGCGCCTTGAGCGCGGACAAGCTGAGGCTGGAATGGTCCAGGGTCGAGCTGGCGCCAATCTGCGCACCCAGTTCTTCGCTGCGCTTGGCGATCGCCAGCGCGTCACGGCTCTTGCTGCCCTCGTCGAGCATGCTCATGGCAAAACTCGCGGTGCCGAGCGTGCGGCCCTGATCGGCGGCGTAACCGGCATCGAACAAGGCGCGCACCTGCACCAGCGGCACTTCGTGGCGTTCGGCCAGGATCACTTCGATGCCATTGCCGAGTTTGCCGCGCTGCAATGCGGGGAAGCTGAGATCGGGGAAGGATTCGGTCTTCGGCACCCCGGCGCTGCGATCGACGCTGTCGGCGGTTGCCTTCAGATCGGCAAACGGCAGAACCGTCAGCGTGTACTCGGGTGCGCTCAGCACCCCACTCGCGACCGCCTGCACGCTGGCCGGGGTGGCGCTGTCCAGGGTGGCAAGCGTGGTCTTGTAGCAGTCCGGACGCTGCTGATAGGTGGCGCACTCGGCCAGGATATCGGCCTTGCCGCCAAAACCACCAATGCGCTCGGCGCCGCGGATGAAGGAAGCCAGGGTGCTGGCGCGGACCCGCTGCAATTCCTCGGCATCCGGGCCGTCTTTGAGCAGGCGCGCGATCTCTTCGTCGATTGCGGATTCCAGCCGGCCCGGATCGATGCCCGGCTTGGCGTCGGCCTGGATGAAAAAGATGCCGGCGATCTCCAGCGGATAGAAGCTGGCATTGACCGAACTCGCGATCTGGTCCTTGAGCACCAGGCGCTGGTACAGGCGCGAGGTCTTGCCGCCGCCGAGCACGCGGCCGGCCAGGGCCAGCAGGTCGGCGTTGGCGTCTGTCACCGCC
>JBGSKT010000308.1:0-2036 GCA_041741075.1 Lysobacterales bacterium | reverse complement strand
GCCGGCCCGCCGATGTCGATGTTCTCGATTGCGTCGGCCAGGCTCGCCCCGGCCCGCGCCACGGTGGCCGCGAACGGATACAGATTGACCACCACCAGATCGATCGTGACGATGCCGTGTTCGGCCATCACCGCCTCGTCCTGGCCGGCGCGGCCGAGCAGGCCGCCATGCACGCGCGGGTGCAGGGTCTTGACCCGGCCATCCATGATTTCCGGAAAACCGGTGAGTGCGCTCACCTCGCGCACCGTCAGGCCGGCCGCGCGCAGCACACTGGCGGTGCCACCGGTGGAAATCAGTTCGACCTCATGGACATCGAGGGCGCGGGCCAGTTCGACCAAACCGGTCTTGTCCGAGCAAGACAGCAGGGCGCGGCGGGGTTGCTGGGCTTGAGTGGCTGGCATCGGCGCTCAGGTGGGAAGCGGGGAATGGGTAGCGAGCAACTCGGGCCAAGCCCCCAGGCCGGAATCAGCGCCGGTCAACGCGAGCCTGGCCGCCAATCGCCAGCCGGCGCCTCCCGCGCTTCCCATCACAGCCGGTGCTGGCCGAGTTTCTTGCGCAGGGTCGCGCGGCTGATGCCGAGCAACTCGGCGGCGCGGCTGTGGTTGCCGCCGGTGTGGCGCAGCACTTCGCGCAGCATCGGCGCCTCGACTTCGGACAACACCAGCCGATACAGATCGCTCGCGGTCTCGCTGCCGGCGTGGTGCAGGTAACTGCGCAGGGTGCGCGCCACGCACTCATTCAGCGCGGGTATACCGGTATCGGCGGCAGTTGTCGCGTTGACCGACGCGGCAATCGGGGAAACGGGGGGTGCGATCATCGGGCGTTTATCTTTGTAGTTGATTGGTCGAGCCGGCAGCGAACACGCACGGCGCCAGCACCGCGCCTGTGAACGCGCAGTGTAGCGATGCCGTTGGCCGCCGTCAGCGGGTTTTTTTGATCGCTTGCAATTCAATGCACAAGCCGGTGAAAACTCGGAACCGCATCAATAGCTGTCGCTATACTGCGGACTGGCTTGAACTTGTCCGCTTGGCGCCCTGGCGCAGCCCGCACCCGAATAGCGTCCGTTGGCTGCCACCGCTGGCGCCGTGATCATTGCTTAGGGGAGTATGTCCATGCTGTGGATCAAATCGCTGCACATCATTTTTGTCGTCGCCTGGTTCGCCGGCCTGTTCTATCTGCCGCGCCTGTTTGTCTACCACGCAGATGCCAGCGACCCGATTTCCCATGACCGCTTCGTGGTCATGGAGCGACGGCTGCTGCTTCTGGCCAGCCTGGCCGCGGTGCTGGCGCTGGTGTTCGGGGCGATGCTGGCCGGGCCCTGGCTCAAGTCCGGCTGGCTGCATGCCAAACTGGCCCTGGTGCTGATCCTGCTCGGCTACCACCACTCCCTGGCCAAACTGGGCCGGGCGTTCCGCGAGGGCCGCAATACCCGCAGCGCCAAGTGGTTCCGGGTCTACAACGAAGTGCCCACCCTGCTGCTGGTTGCGATCGTCATCCTGGTCACGGTCAAGCCGTTCTGAGCGTGTCGCCGCCCCCACGTTGATATAGTGCGACCGTCCCGTCGAGACAGTGACAATGGCCCACCCGGAAGCATCCGAACAAAGCGCCGAACTCAGGCAGGCGTTTCTGAAGCACTTGCCCAAGCGCCTCGACACCCTGGTGCGACGTGGTCGCCGGTTGCTGGTCGGTGGCTGGGATATCAACACCCTGATCCGCCTGTACCAGGAACTGCAGACCCTGGCCGGCGCCTGTGGGCGCTGGGGCATTCTCGATGCCGGCGAATTGCTGTTCGGGATCGAGCGCTTGCTGTCCGGGCCGATCGAGCAGGTGCAGTTGCCGGATCAGGAAACCACGCGCACTTTCGGCAAACTGCTGAACGCGCTGGCCGAGCTGGTGGCGCGATCGGGAGCACCATCGCTGTCAACGCATGCTGGTCTGGGCGCGGTCGGCGAACGCCACGACCTGGCCGCTGCCCGCTATCCGAATTCAGTCAGCCCGCCGCCGCGTTACTGGCAGCGCTGGCGCGACGCGCCGCT
>JBGSKT010000307.1:0-10275 GCA_041741075.1 Lysobacterales bacterium | reverse complement strand
TGGCTCGCCGGTGACCATGACCCGTGGCTTCAGCGTGCTCAGGTGCGCGCCATAGATACCGGCGAAGCGCTCGATGACGGTGTCGTGGAGGCGGCCGAGCGTGTTGACGGCGCGTTCGCTGTCGGCGAGGCCGGCGGCAATGGCCTGGCCGACCCGGGGTCGCCTGGCCAACTGCCGTTCGAGCTGGAGCACCATCTGCAGCATGCGCAGCAGCTCGACATCGTTGTCGCGGCCGGACAACAGCGCGACCAGCCGGGTCAGGCTCGGCTGCAGGGTCGGGAGACCACCATAAACCGCTTCGGCCGACTCGGCGTCGAAGGCTAGCAGGCTGTCGAGCAGCGGCAGCACCGAAGTTTCCAGCCATTGTCCCTGGCTGGCCAGACGCCGGACCTCGGTCAGCGCCTGGACCAGGGCGGCCAGGCCGATGATGACGCCTGGCTTCATGCGCCCGGCCATCCGCCATGGACGGCGTCGGTGGCGGTGATTACGGCGCCGCCCAGGCATTCATCGTCCCGATAGAACACCACCGATTGGCCCGGGGTTACCGCGCGCTGGGCCTGGTCGAAGATCACTTCGAGTCGGCCCGCCGCATCGATATCGACCCGGCAGTCCTGATCCGGTTGGCGGTAGCGGGTCTTGGCGGTACAGCGAAACGCCGCGGCCGGCGCGCTGCCCGCGACCCAACTGGCCGTTTCGGCGCACAACCGGGTCGAGAACAGCAGCGGATGGGCACTGCCCTGGGCGGCGATCAGTACATTCTTTGCCACGTCCTTGCCGACCACATACCAGGGCTCGGCCCCGGCCCCGGCGCGCCCACCGATGCCGAGCCCCTCGCGCTGCCCGATGGTGTAGAACCAGGCGCCGCAGTGCTCGCCGAGCTGGCGGCCCTCGGCGTCTTCGATGCGCCCCGGCTGTGCCGGCAGATAAGCGCCGAGAAATTCACGGAAGCGGCGTTCACCGATGAAGCAGATGCCGGTCGAGTCTTTCTTGGCCGCGGTCACCAAGCCGGCGCGTTGGGCGATGGCGCGTACCTCGGGTTTGCGCAGTGCACCGATCGGAAAGCGCGTGCGCGCCAGCGCGTCTTGTCCAAGCAGGTGCAGGAAGTAACTCTGATCCTTGTCGGTGTCGGCCGCGCGCAGCAGGCGATAACGCCCGTCGACGCAGTCGCTGCGGGCATAGTGGCCGGTGGCGATGGTGCTCGCACCCAGGTCCTCGGCGTGTTCGATGAAGGTCTTGAACTTGATCTCGCGATTGCACAGCACGTCCGGGTTGGGGGTGCGCCCGGCCCGGTATTCGTCGAGAAAATGCCGAAATACCCCGTCCCAGTATTCGGCTGCGAAATTGCGGGCATGGAAGGCGATGCCGATGCGACTGCACACCGCTTCGGCGTCGCTGGCATCCTGTTCGGCCGGGCAATGGCCGCCGGGGTCGTCTTCTTCCCAGTTTTTCATGAACATGCCGGCGACCGCCTCGCCCTGTTCGGCCAGCAGCAGGGCCGCCACCGAAGAATCGACGCCGCCGGAAACGCCGACCATGACCGATCCCGCAGACATGGTTCTAGCCACCGCGATCGGCGGACAACGAACCGCGCGTCATTGCGGCCAATTCCGGCTGGTTATCGACCTGGCGCAGCAGCGACGCGCAATGGCGGCTGCCGGCGCCGTGATCGGCGACGCATTGTGCGACCAGCGGGCTGCGCGCCGGTACCGGATGCCGCGCCAGCTCATCGGCCGACAGCCACAGCGCGCGTTCGATGCCCTGGTCCAGTGCTCGTTCGGGGTGGTGGCAAAGCGCCCGGGCGGCGAAGGCAAAGCGCAGAAAAGCCATGCCGGTGTGCGGACTGGTCCATTGATAGACCCCGACCAGAGCGGTTGGCTCGATTTCCCAGGCGGATTCTTCCAGGGTTTCCCGGCAGACCGCGGCGAGCAGTGATTCGCCTGCTTCCAGGTGGCCGGCCGGCTGGTTGAGCAGCAGTTGGCCGTGCACGCGCTCCTCGATGAACAGGTAGCGTCCGTCGCGCTCGACCACGGCGGCGACAGTGACATCGGGTTTCCACACGGTTTCTTCCATTGCGCCCACGCTGCCTCGAACAGCGCGCAGTTTATCGCTTCGCGGCCAGCCCCGGACGCCTGGCGGTTCCGGAACTGTGGGAGCGACGGTACGTCGCGACTGTCGCCTCGGTGGCCCGCTAGCCAGCTACCGTCGCCCGACCATTCCTGCCATCCCCACAAATCCTGTTGTTGCGGCCCGCACGCTTGCAATTGCCTGGATCGCACCCATTCCACGAAGGGCCGCGGTCGTATACTTGGCCCAAATGAAAGTTCCGGAAGCGCAGGCATGCCCAGCAAGAACAAGCCCGACCAGCACTACGAGCCGGGCACGGTGGTGGAGGCGACCCGACCCGAGCTCGCCGAGCCACCGCGGTTCGAAGTCGCATTGTTGAATGACGATTACACCCCGATGGATTTCGTGGTGTCGGTGTTGCAGATGTTTTTTTCCTTCGACCATGCCCGCGCCACCCAGGTGATGTTGCACGTGCACACCCGCGGCAAGGGCATTTGCGGTGTGTTCACGCGCGAGGTGGCCGAGACCAAGGTGACCCAGGTGAACGAATTCGCACGCAGCCATCAGCACCCGCTGCTGTGCGTGATGGATCGGGTGTAATGTCCCGCTGCCGGACGGTAGCGGTGAATTCCATTCCAGGAGTGGGCAATGTTCAGTAAAGACCTCGAACAGACCTTGGCGAATTGCTACCGCGACGCCCGCGAACGCCGGCACGAGTACATGACCGTCGAGCACTTGTTGCTGGCGCTGTCGGACAATCCCTCGGCTGCTTCGGTGCTGCGTGCCTGCGGCGCCGATTTCAAGAAGCTGATCGGCGACCTGCGCGAGATCATCGGCGAGACTGTGCCGATCCTGCCGGTCGGCGATGGTCGCGACACCCAGCCGACGCTCGGCTTTCAGCGGGTATTGCAGCGCGCCGTCTACCACGTGCAGTCGAGCGGCCGCAGCGAAGTCACCGGCGCCAACGTGCTGGTCGCGATCTTTGGCGAGAAGGACTCGCACGCGGTCTATTTCCTCAATCAACAGGAAATCAACCGGCTCGACGTGGTCAACTACATTTCGCACAAGATCGCCAAGATCGGCCACGACTCGGCCGGCGGCGAGGCCGAAGCCAAGCCGGCCGAAGTCGACAGCGACGAAAGCAAGAGCAGCGCCCTGATCGAGTACGCGGTCAACCTGAACGCGCAAGCGGCGCTGGGCAAGATCGATCCGCTGATCGGCCGCGAAGACGAGGTCGAGCGCACCATCCAGGTGTTGTGCCGGCGGCGCAAGAACAACCCGCTGTTCGTTGGCGAAGCCGGTGTCGGCAAGACCGCGATCGCCGAAGGACTGGCCAAGCGCATCGTCGATGGACAGGTACCGGAGGTGCTGAAGGAAGCGACCATCTACGCGCTGGACCTGGGTTCGCTGGTTGCCGGCACCAAATACCGCGGCGATTTCGAGAAGCGTCTGAAAGCGTTGTTGGCCGAGATCCGCAAGGAACCCAACGCGATCCTGTTCATCGACGAAATCCACACCATCATCGGTGCCGGGTCGGCCTCCGGTGGCACCATGGACGCATCCAATCTGATCAAGCCGGTGCTGTCCAACGGCGAGCTGCGCTGCATTGGTTCAACCACCTACGCCGAGTTCCGCCAGGTATTCGAGAAGGACCGGGCGCTGGCCCGGCGCTTTCAGAAAATCGATATCGTCGAGCCTTCGCCGGCCGATACCCTGCAAATCCTGCAGGGCCTGAAATCGCGCTTCGAGGAACATCACCAGGTCAGCTATGCCGATGCGGCCCTGCAGGCCGCGGTCGATTTGTCGGTCAAGCACATCAACGACCGCTTGCTGCCGGACAAGGCGATCGACGTGATCGACGAAGCCGGCGCCCGCCAGCGCCTGCAGGTGGAATCGGAGCGCAAGGCGGTAATCGACGTGGCCGAGATCGAATACATCGTCGCCAAGATGGCGCGGATTCCACCGCGTCAGGTGTCGATGTCGGACCGCGACCTGTTGAAGAATCTGGAGCGCAACCTGAAGATGGTGGTGTTCGGGCAGGAGCTGGCGATCGAATCGCTGGCCTCGGCGATCAAGATGGCGCGCTCCGGCCTCGCCCATCCCGGAAAGCCGATCGGCAGTTTCCTGTTTGCCGGTCCGACCGGGGTCGGCAAGACCGAAGTCACCCGCCAGTTGGCCCTGCAGCTCGGCATTGAATTGATCCGCTTCGACATGAGCGAATACATGGAAGCGCACTCGGTGTCGCGGCTGATCGGGGCGCCGCCGGGTTATGTCGGCTTCGACAAGGGGGGCTTGCTGACCGAGGCGGTGAGCAAGCACCCGCACGCGGTGATCCTGCTCGATGAAATCGAAAAAGCGCACCCGGATGTGTTCAACATCCTGCTGCAGGTGATGGATCGCGGTGCGCTGACCGACAGCAACGGCCGCGAGGCCAGCCTGCGCAACGTGATCCTGGTGATGACCACCAATGTCGGCGCCAGCCAGGCCGCGCGCCGGACCATGGGCTTCGTTACCCAGAACCACGCCAGCGACGCGATGGAGGCGCTGCGGCGCGCGTTCAGCCCGGAGTTCCGCAATCGGCTCGATGCCATCATCCAGTTCGCCGCGCTCGATTTTGAACACATCCTGCGCGTGGTCGACAAGTTCCTGATCGAACTCGAAGCGCAGTTGCAGGAACGCCATGTCAGCCTGAGCGCCACGCCGGAAGCGCGCCACTGGCTGGCCGAAAACGGTTTCGATCCGGCCATGGGTGCGCGGCCGATGGCGCGCATCATCCAGGACAACATCAAGCGGCCGCTGGCCGATGAATTGCTGTTTGGCAAGCTGGTCGACGGCGGCCGCATCCAGGTCAGCGTGGTCGATGGGCGGCTGGAAGTCGTGGCCGAGTCCGACGCGGTGGCGGAAACCGAAATCGGCTGAGTCGCCGGGTCGGGAGGGGATGCAGGTGCCGGCCCCGCGGCTGCCCCGTGACCGGAGTCACGGCTCCGCCTTTTGGGACTTGCGCGAGCGGAAAACCGGCGCCATGATCGCCGTCCTCCTTCGTTCGGAATGGCGCATCATGAAACTTCATCTGAGCGGGCCGTTCGGCCTGTTGGCGGCGCTGTGTGGCCTGGCGCAGGCATCGACCAACCCCGCCACCGGGGTCGATGCCGGCCAATTGCTGGCACCGCCGAGCAATCCGCAGGCGATCAGCCCGCTGCTGGATCGCGCCAGTACCCAGGGCGGCCAGCTCACGCTCAGTTGGAACGACGATCTGCTGCACGATCTTGGCCTCGACCGGGTCGGCGCGCAGCGCGGCGGGGTCAATCGGGATCGGGTCCTGCGCCGTTTCACCCTGAGCGCCGATACCCGCTTCGAGGTCGATGCGATCGATCTGAACGTGCGCGGACTGGCCGGTGGCTCGGGCACCCTGCTGGCTCGCGAACAATTCCGTTTCGATGGCCAGCGCATCGACTGGAACCAGCCCGGACTGAGCGTGCGCCCGGGCGCCGAGCCGCGCATCGATCTGCGCAATGGCAAGGGCGAGGTGCTGTTTTACATCGACAAGATCATGTACGAGTTTGTCGATCAGGGCCGCACCTTCCGAATTCGCAGTGCCGACATCGTGATCTCCGCCCTGCTGGCGGAAAAACTGGGCCGGCCGCAGATCGCTGACCTGGCGGTGGGCGAGATCAAGTTGCTGGCGCCGGTGGAGAACTGGATCGCGGCCAAGGCGATCCGTGCCGCTGGTGCGCCGTACTGGCCGGGTGACCCGGTAACCGACCAGGCCGATGCGCCGCCGGGCGCGGTCTGGCAGGCCGATGTGTTCATGAAGAGCTTCACCGGTGCGGTGATGCGCTGCGGCATCTGCGACGCCAACAACCAGAATTGCAGCGCGGTCGGCTGCGATGGTCCGGCTGGCGCGGCCCTGGGCAAGGTCGTGTTCGCGCCCAGTTCCACCCTGACCAACAATCGTAATCGTGGCAGCCTTCTGGCTACCGTCAACGACCCGCTCGGCACCAGCAGCGCGCTGTACGGCGCCGACGTGCCCTGGTACGACAAGTTCACTTCATCGCCCACCAACAACGCCAATTTCGACTATCCCTATCTCAATTTCGACCAGCACCCGAACCTGATCTGGAATCTGTACCGGCGCGATGCCGACGGTTCGATCACCCAGGTCGGGCGTTCCGGCATGAAGCATGCCTTCCTGACCACCAACCAGAACCCGACTTCGCCCGACGATTCCTGCGGCACCGAGAACGGCAGCCATGTGCTCGGCCGCGCCTGCCAGGACACCTATGGCACCAGCAACAACGATGCCAGCGGTGATCTGGGGCCGAAGAGCGAACTGATCGCCGGCTTTGGCGTCTGGGGACGTTGTGGTTCGGTATTCGATGCGGACTGCAATGGTTCGGAAAGTCCGCCGTCCGGCGCTTTCGGCAACCGCATGCTGGTCGACGAGGCCGACCTGCCGGCCGCGACCGGCGGCATCAGCTATCTGTTCGAATCCTGGTACATCGTCCGCGACGACATCAATATCTACAACACCATGGCCAATCGCGGCGTGGTGCCGAGCTGGACCGGCAGCAACTGGGCGATCAACAATAGTGGCGACCCTTTTGCGCTCGGCCCGGCGATCGACCGCTGGCTGCCGGCGGGAACCGTCACCGCCAGCGCGGTGAACCGCGAGCTCGACATCAAGCGCAGCACGGTTGCCGGCAGCACCGCCGGTGAAACCATCTACGAATCCGGGCACAGCAAGATCGCGGTCAAGGTGACCGATCTGCTCAATGGCACCTGGCGCTACGACTACGCGCTGATGAACTTCGACTACGCCCGCGCCGCCACCACCGGGGTCGAGTCCAACCACACCCTGCGGGTACTGCGCAATCATGGCTTCAACTCGTTTTCGGTGCCGCACGGCGCGGGGGTGTCGATCCTCAGCGCGGTCTATGCCGATGGCGATGTGATCCGACCCGACTGGACCCTGGTCGATGATGGCAGCAGCCTCACCTGGACCGCGCCGAGCGCGGCCGCCAGTCTGGATTGGGGGGTAATGACCCGGTTCAGCGTGATCGCCAATGTGCCGCCGGTCGGCGCTTCGCTCACGCTCGGGGTCAGCGAGCCCGGCACGCCGGCCAGTTACTCGGTCAGCAGCCTGGGCATCGGCACGCCGGGCGTGTTGTTCCAGAACGGCTTCGAATAAATCGCAGCGATCGCCCCGTCAGCCGCACCTGGGAGCGCCTGGGAGCGCCGAGCACCAGTGATCGATGGCGGATGCTCGGTACTTACCCGCCCTACGAACTCTTTCGTCGCCCCGGCGAACGCCGGGGCCCAGCGCATCCACCATTCATCGCGTCCGGGCGAGAGTCAAAACGGCGGATGCGCGGTACTTATCCGCCCTTCCGCTCGTCTGTCTTCTGTCCTCTGTCCTCTGTCCTCTGTCCTCTGTCCTCTGTCCTCTGAACCGGATACCCCGCGTCGATATCGATTTGCACAGACCATCCACAAGTTGCCGAGCTGGTGCTCGGCGCTCCCAGGCCGCGGCTATACTCCCGGGGGTCTGGTAGCGACGCTTGGCCGCTGCCCACTACCGAGAGTACAGATCGGCATGCGGGTCAAGTCATGGTTACTGATGGTCTTGTGTCTGCCGACGGCACCACTGTTCGCCGGCCCGGCGATGATCGACTTCACCGCGCACGGCACCCAGCCCGGCCTGCAAAGCGAATTGCTGCCTTCGGATGATTGTTTTGGTTGCCATGGCGGCTTTTCCGGCAATCAGAAACAATTCATGCCGCACAGCACCTGGTCCGGTTCGATGATGGCGCATGCCGGCCGCGACCCGCTGTTCTGGGCAGCACTCGATGTGGCCAACCACGACCTGCCCGGTTCCGGTGATTTCTGTCTGCGCTGCCACGCCCCGGAAGGCTGGTTCGGCGGGCGGGTCGCCAAGGATGGCAATGGCGGCGTGGTCAACGGGGCCAATGGTTGCCTGTTGCTCGGCGATCATGACGATGCCGACCAGCTCGGCAATGATTTCAGCGGGGTGGGCTGCCAACTCTGCCACCGCCAGCAGGCGACCGGTGCGCTGGCTGCGGGCGTGCGTCACGATAGCGGCAACCTGTTTCTCGATGATGCCAGCGAATGCGATGTAGACGGTGATGGCGTTCCGGATCAGACCGGGCCGTGCCGAATCGGACCCTACCGCTATCCGGAAACCGGCATCAGCGCGCCGCCGCATGCCTACCGCTGGTCAGCGTCTGTCAAGCAGGCGGAATTCTGCGGCAGTTGCCATGATGTCAGCAGCCCGGTTCTGGATAGTGGTCCGGCGCGGACACTGATCGATGCCGGCGGCAACGATACCGGCATCGCCTTCCCGCTGGAACGCAGCTTCAGCGAATGGCGGGCCAGTGACTTTGCCGACGTCGTGTTCGTCGATGGCTTCGCGTTCGAAGAGCCGGCGAGTGATCTGCAGCGATTCGGGCGAACCTGCCAGACCTGCCACATGCCGACCAGTCAGGATGCCGCGGCGATGGCCTGCCAGCAAAACGATCCAGGCAGCCGCAGCGGCCGCTTGCCCCAGCACTGGTTCGTCGGCGCCAATACCTGGGTGCTGGATCTGATCAGGAATCTGTACGCCGGACTCGGTGGTCTCAACCGTGAAATCGAGATCGATCAGACCATCGGCCGGGCCCGGGACCTGTTGACCCAGGCCAGCGCCAGTCTGGATCTTGCCCTGGATCCGTTCCCTGGCCCGGGTAGCAGCCTGACCGCGCGGGTGCGGGTCAGCAATCTGGCCGGACACAAATTGCCGACCGGCTACGGCGAGGGCCGGCGCCTGTGGTTGCAGCTCGAAGCCCGCGATGGCAACGGGGCATTGATTTACCAGAGTGGCGCCTACGACGCCGTCACCGGCGTGTTGACCGAGGATGCGGCCGCGCGCGTCTATGAAGTGCAGCAGGGCATCTGGAATCCGGTCAGCGGTCAGTGCGAGGTGCGTGACGCAAGCCTTCGCAAGATGTTCCACTTCGTGCTCAGCAATTGCATCGCCAAGGACAATCGCATCCCGCCGCTCGGCTTTCGTGGCGGTAGCGATCCAGAAATCCAGCCGGTCGCGGCGGTCTACCCGGAGACCGCGCCGGGCTCGGGGCGACTGGTGAATTACGATGATGTGGTTTATGCGATTCCGGTGCCGCCCGGAACGCCAACGCCGATCAGTGTCAGCGTGCGCTTGCTGCACCAGGTAGCCAGCCGCGAGTACATCGAGTTTCTGAACAATACCGCGGTCGAGAACGCCTTGCCGAGCGAGAACCTGCTGTGCCAGCCGGCGCGACCGCCACTGTTCACCGGCCCACGGACCCAAACCCGGGCCGGCTTCATGGCCGATCTGTGGATGAACAACGGGCGTTCTCCGCCCGAACTGGTGAGCGAGCGCTCCGCGACGACCCCATAGAGCCCTCTCCACGGTGCGCGATCAGGGCCAGGCCGGGTCCAGAGGACAGAAACCACTGTCACCCCGGCGAACGCCGGGGCCCAGTGCTGGATGTGGCGGAACCGTTGAAAGCATGGACCCCGGCTTACGCCGGGGCGACCGAAGGGTGGATAAGTACCGCGCATCCGGTGCCCGAGGTCGGGAACGGGTCACTTCATGCGGTAGGTGATACGGCCCTTGGTCAGGTCGTACGGCGTCATTTCGACCTTGACCTTGTCGCCGGTCAGGATGCGAATGTAGTTCTTGCGCATGCGACCGGAGATATGCGCGGTCACCACGTGGCCATTTTCGAGCTTGACGCGAAACATGGTATTGGGCAGCGATTCGAGCACCGTTCCCTCCATTTCTATCTGATCATCTTTGGACATGGTCTCAATATTCTTTTGCGACGGGTTTCGGGAATCGCGCTGCGCGCGGTGATCGAAGTGCTACAAGGTAGCATCGTTGTGGAGGGGATGGCAGTCAACGCCCCTGGAAGACCGCTTTGCGCCGTTCCAGGAAGGCGCGGGTGCCCTCGGCCTTGTCCAGGCTGGCGGCGCAGATGGCGAACGCCTGGGATTCGTAATCGAGGCCGACGTCGATGGCGGCCTCGGCACCGAGCAGGACCGCATCGAGAATGCCGCGCACGGCGTGCGGTGCCGACGCAGCCAACTGCGTGGCCAACTGTGCGACTTCCGCTTCCAGCTGATCGGCCGCCACCACCCGGTGGACGACGCCCAGTTCGGCCGCGCGCGCGG
>JBGSKT010000306.1:0-6421 GCA_041741075.1 Lysobacterales bacterium | reverse complement strand
CAACCACAGCAACAGCAGGCCACCGCCGAAGCCGACCCGCCAGAACGCCGCCACGGTCGGCGCCACCGAGGTCAGATTGACGAAGATCGCCGCAGTGCCGATCAGCGCCGCGCCGGCCAGCATGGCCAGATTCGGGTTCACTTGCTGCCCTGGCCAGACGGATCGAAATGCCGCTCGATCGCTTCGAGTTTCTGCATCAGGCGCTGGTGATTGCTGTGTGTCTCGCGGTGGATCACCTCGAGCTCGGCCAGGCGCTGCAGCAATAGTTCCATGTGCTGTGCGCGCTGATCGGCTTCGCGGTCCATCTCGATCAGCTTGCGCCAGACCCGGTGCCGGAGCACATTGGCCTCGCGCTCCTCCTCTTCCTGGAATAGGGTCACCAGGGTCGCCGAGATCAGCGCGATCAGGCCAATCCCCATCAGCATCAGCAGCACCGCGAACATCCGGCCGACCAGGGTGCCGGGTACGACATCGCCATAGCCGACCGTGGTGATCGTCACCCAGGCCCACCAGATGCCATCACCGACGTGACGAAAAGCGGGATCGACCAGGGTGATCGCGACCCCGCCGATCGAGGTGACCGCGAAGGCCGCGAACAGGATCAAACCGAGCCGATTGCGCGCCAGCAGGCGGCGCAGATATCCGGCCATGCTGGCCAGCATCGCGAACACCATCAGCAAGCGCAGCAGACGCAATACCCCAGCCAGCCAATGGCCGCCGAGCAGCCACAGCGGCGGCGCGCTGACGATGATCAGCAGGTTCATCCAGTTCTGCCGCAGGTAGCGCCGCCGATCACGGACCAGGGCACTGAGCCATAGCGTCTCGACCAGGAATACCGCCCAGATCGCCGCGTCCACCCGCATCGCCATGCCGAGCGACAGCAGGCGATGCGACTCCAGCAGCCACAACAGAGGAAGCAGCACGGCCAGCGGCAACAGCAACCACTCGAAGCGCAGAAACCAACTGCGCGCGCGCGGGCTCTCGTCCGCCGCCACACCGGCCAGCCCCACCCAGTGGGCCAGCCGCAGACGGGTCGGCATTGGGATCATTGGCCGACCGCCTCGGTGGCGGCGATGGTCCATGGTTCGGCGGCCGCGGCGGTGCACCACTCGGCCATCGCCGACAGTGCCATCAGCGCATCCACATAGCACCGGCAACGCGGATCAAGCCACAGCCCATAGCTCAGAAAACGCGTCACCACCGGAGCAAAAAACGCGTCGGCCAGACCAAAGGCGCCGAACAGGAAATCCCCCTCGGCGCCGAACCGCTCGCGCGCCTCGCACCAAATGTCCTGGATCCGGCGCGCGTCGGCCTCGGTCGCTGTGGACAGATCGAAGCGATCCAGCCGGCGCCGGATATTCATCGGACAACTACTGCGCAGTGCGGCGAAACCCGAATGCATCTCGGCGGTCGCCGCCATCGCCATGGCCCGGGCCGCCTGCGCCTCCGGCCACAGTCGGACCTGCGGCCAGCGTTCGGCGGCGTACAGGGCAATGGCCAGCGAATCCCATACCTTTACTTCACCATCGACCAGCACCGGCACCCGCCGGCTCGGCGAAATGCGCGCCACCTTCGGCCCGAAGTCCGCGCTGTCGAGCGGAATCAGTTCGGTATCGAAGACCACGTCGAACTGCCGCAGCAGCAGCCAGGGCCGGAGCGACCAGGACGAATAATTGCGGTTGCCGATGACCAGGCGCGGGCGGGCGGGGGCGAGCGGTTTCACGGGTTCTCTCCAGGCTGGTCGAGCAGGGGCAGAATCTTCGCGGGCAGTTCGGAAAACACCACTTCGGTACCCTGCCCGCGCCATTCTTCGCTGTCGTTGAGAATGACCACGCCGCGGGCATCGGCCATCAGCAAGCGCTCACTGCGCCCGCTCAACACCACCGTAACCGTGTGTCCGGGCGGAAAGCGCAATTCGACGCCACGGATGCCGACCCCGGGTCGCGCCGGATCGCTGGCCACTGCCGCCCTGGCTTGGTCGATGCCGACCGCCAGTTCGCTGTAGGCGATACGCAGTGCGGATACCGGCCGCAGCGCCAGGGTCACCGCCAGCGTCAACGAACCCCGGGGCTGGTTCGAGGTCACCGTGGGATTTTCCTCCAGCAAAGCGGCGTTGAGCGGAAAATCGAAACTCCCATCCTCGGCCACCGTCACCGGCTGCGGCCCGCTGCGCCGATGGATCAGCAGGCGGATCGACGAAGGCCGGACACCGGCCAACTTGCTCTGCACAGTCGCGGTTGCCAGCAGGCGGTCATAGCCGCGCAGCTCCAGCACCGGCCGCAGGGCCTGGTAGAGCGCAGCATAGGGAATCGCACCCGGATCCGGCGCCGCGACCAGCATCGCGCTGGGCAGCGCCAACAGAACGGCAACGAGGGTGCGGGCGAGCACGCGCATGCAAGGAATCCGGAGCGGCTGCCAAGCATGTCGAATGCCCGCGCTGCGGTCAATGCGGTTCGGAGGATAAGGGACAGACGACGGCAGACAGACGAAAACGAAACGGCAGCGTCGCTCCGGCGCAAGCCGGGGCCCAGTGCAGATCTGGCAACCCCAGGCAGGTCCGATAAGGGCAGCGCAGCGGCGGTTCCGATAGCCGCGGTCGGCGCCGGGCCAACTGCCTGGGAATCCTGCCCCAAGAAAGGCTGGCAACGCCCGCTCAGATTCGTTCCTGGCGATCGTGCTTGTGCGAGAAAATGTGGCCACTGGCGCGATTCTGGCGCAAGCGCAAATACGCGCGCTCACCGGGCGTGACCCGGCCATCGGCCCGCGCGATCCGCCGACTTCGGGCAATCGACCTTTGTTCCATCAGCAGGCCGCCGAGCTCGCGCCGGTCGAGCGCTCCCGAGCGATAGCCTGCGGCGATTCGTTCGAGCTGGTGGTGTTGACGCAATCCGGTGCCGACCGGTTCGGCGCACAGCCCGCTACAGCAGATCGACAGCATGGCGGCAAGGGCAAGCGATTTCATCGATGTCTCCTGGCTTGGGGTGGAATTGGTTTGGGTTCGTGCTGCCAACAACGCCGCCCGCCTGGATCGGTTGACCGTGGCAAGGCCAGCACCGCCCGGCAGCGCAGAATCCCACTGGAAACGGCGCCCGCCAGCGTGAACCTGGCCACCTTCTGGTACCCGCTGGGGTATTGGCGAAGCGCCACAACGGAGGCATTCCCGACGTGATCGCGCTAGGCTATGGGAATGTCTCCTTCACGCAGCCGCCTGACCTCGCTCGATGACCCGTTGGCGCAATTGATCCACGCCTGCCTGCTGGATCTGCTGGTGCGCAAGGTCGGCAAGGACGAGGGCGTCACCCCGGAAGAAGTGGCCAGACTGGCCGCCGACGAAGTAGCGATGGACTGGCGCGACCTGGTCCGCCCGGTGCGCCACGTCGCCATGCGCCTGGCCGAACTCGGCCGCCTGGACATTCTCTGTGACGGCAAGCCAACCACCCTGCGCGAGGCCCGCGGCGAGGTCCGCCTGCGCCTGCGCCGTACGCCCTGAGCGTATTGCCGCGCCGCCATGCCGCGCACCGATCCGGAGTAAACTCGGCGGCTGAATCCCGCTTGGCCGACCCATGTCCGACGCCGTCAATCCCAACCATTTCATCCGCCAGATCGTGCTCGACGATCTCGCTTCCGGCAAACACGAAAGCATCCGTACCCGCTTTCCGCCGGAACCGAACGGCTACCTGCACATCGGCCACGCCAAGTCGATCTGCCTGAACTTCGGCATCGCTGCCGAGTTTGGCGGCCGCTGCAATCTGCGCTTCGACGACACCAATCCGAGCCGCGAGGAAAGCGAATTCGTTGAAGCGATCCAGGCCGATCTGCGCTGGCTCGGCTTCGAATGGGCGGAGTTGCGCCACGCTTCGGATTATTTCGAGGTGTTCTATCGGGCCGCCGAACAACTGATCCGCGCCGGTCACGCCTATGTCTGCGATCTCGATGCCGAACAGGTGCGCGCTTACCGCGGCACCCTGACCGAGCCCGGCCGCAACAGCCCCTTCCGCGAGCGCGGCATCGAGGAAAACCTGGATCTGTTCCGACGCATGCGCGCCGGCGAGTTCGCCGACGGCAGCAAGACCCTGCGCGCCCGCATCGACATGGCCAGCGGCAACATCAACCTGCGCGACCCGGCGCTGTACCGGATCCGCAAGCAGAACCACCAGAACACCGGCGACGCCTGGTGCATCTATCCGATGTACGACTACGCGCACAGCCTGTCCGACGCGATCGAAGGCATCACCCATTCGCTGTGCACGCTGGAGTTCGAGGACCATCGCCCGCTGTACGACTGGATACTCGACCGCGTCGATCTGCCCAGCCACCCGGAACTGCTGGCCACGCTGAGCGCACGCGGCCTGCCGATCTGCAGTTCCCGCCCGCGCCAGATCGAATTTGCCCGCGGCAATCTCGACTTCACCGTGATGAGCAAGCGCAAGCTGCTCGCCCTGGTCGGCGAAAAACTGGTCGCCGGCTGGGACGACCCACGCCTGCCAACCCTGATCGGCGCGCGGCGTCGAGGTTATCCACCGCAAGCACTGCGCGCGTTCTGGACGCGCATGGGCATCAGCAAACAAAACAGCGTGATCGACTACGGCGTGCTCGAAGGCGTGGTCCGCGAGCAGCTCGACGCACTCGCGCCACGACGCATGGCGGTGCTCGATCCGCTGCGCCTGGTGATCGGCAACCTGCCCGCCGATCACTCGGAAACCCTGCACTTTTCCAATCACCCCAAGGACCAAGCCCAGGGCCAGCGCGAAGTCCCGTTCGCGCCAGAATTGTGGATCGAACAGGACGACTTCATGGAGATGCCGAGCAAGGGCTTCCATCGCCTGGTGCCCGGCGGCGAAGTGCGCCTGCGCGGCGTCGGCATCATCCGCTGCGAACGACTGGACAAGGATGCCGAGGGCCGCCCGCATACCGTGCATTGCACGCTCGATCCGGAATCCCGCCAGGGCCTGCCCGGCGCCGAACGCAAGGTCAAGGGCACCATCCACTGGGTTTCGGCCCGGCACGCGATCGCGGCCGAAGTGCGCCTGTACGACCGACTGTTCACGGTCGCCGACCCGGACGACGAGAGCGATGGCAAGAGTTATCGAGACCATTTCAACCGGGAGTCGGTCAAGGTCATCGCCACCGCCTGGCTGGAACCGGGCCTCGCCCAGGCAGCCAACGAAGAACGGGTGCAGTTCGAACGCCTCGGCTATTTCGTCGCCGATCGCCACGACCACGCCCCCGGCCACCCGGTATTCAACCGCATCTGCACCCTGCGCGACACCTGGGCCAAGTCCAGCGGGAGTCGATAGTTGTCGATGGTCGGGAGACGGGAGACGGGAGACGGGAGACGGGAGACGGGAGACGGGAGACGGGAGACGGGAGACGGGAAACGGGAGACGGGAATAGGTTGTGCTGAGCGCAGCGAAGCGCAACGAAGCGCAGCGAAGCGCAGCGAAGCGCAACACCGAACATCGGATAAACGACAGGTTTTCAGTTTTCGGTTTTCAGATTCTGACCACACCGAACACCGAACACCTAAAACCTAAAACCTAAAACCTAAAACCGATCTCATGCTCTACTCCCAAATCCATCTGACCCTACCCGCCTGGGTTGCGCAGGAAATCGACGACGCAGCGGCCTACCCCGACGCCGAGTCGCAGATGCGGCTCGCCATCGAACTCGCCCGGCGCAATGTCGAAGCTGGCACCGGTGGGCCCTTCGGTGCCGCGGTATTCAATGCCGCCGGGCGGCTGATCTCGGTCGGCGTCAACCGCGTCACCGAACAGAACTGCTCGCTGGCGCATGCCGAAATCATGGCCTTCATGACCGCGCAGACCCGCCTGCAATCGTTCCGGCTCAATGCCGATGGCAATCGCTACACCCTGACCACCTCGGCCCAGCCCTGCTGCCAGTGCTACGGCGCGAGTTTCTGGGCCGGCATCGACACCCTGCGCATCGGTGCCCGCGCCGAGGACGTACACGAACTGACCGACTTCGACGAAGGCCCCTTGCCGATCGACTGGATCGGCGAACTCGAACGCCGCGGCATCCAGGTCGAGCGCGACCTGCTGCGCGCCGAAGCGCGCCAGGTGCTGGCCGACTACCGCGCTAGCGGCGGCCCGTCCTATTGACCAATCCACCATCGAAAACGCGATCTCTGAAAGGGTGGGTAAGTACCGCGCATCCACCCTCCAGACGATCCGGTCGCCCCGGCGCAGGCCGGGGCCCAGTGTTGAGGATGCGGCACCGACGAGCACTGGGTCCCGGCGTTCGCCGGGACGACGGCTCGCCGTTTCGGTCATCCGCCTTGTGTCTTCTGTCTTTTGTCCTCTTTCCTCTTTCCTCTTTCCTCTTTCCTCTTTCCTCTTTCCTCTTTCCTCTTTCCTCTTTCCTCTTTCCTCTTTCCTCTTTCCTCTTTCCTCTTTCCTCTTTC
>JBGSKT010000305.1:0-1838 GCA_041741075.1 Lysobacterales bacterium | reverse complement strand
GCAAACGCTTGCCGCGCGGCGAGCAGGCGCAGGTGCAGCCAGACCAGTTGCTCGACGCTGTCGGCGTGGGCGCCGAGCAGGGGCGAGCGATCCAGCGAACCGATGATCTCGCGGGCGCGGGATTCGATTCGTTGCTGACGGCGAAGATCCGCGTCGTCCAGCTGTAGTTGCAGTTGGCGGTATCCCGCCTCGGCCGGATCACTGGCGGCGCTGATCTGCAGGTGCCCGGCATCGACTGTTGCTCGGAACCGTGGATGGCCGGAGAGCCAGCCCAGATAGGCGATTTCGAGCCCGGCGCCGAGCAGCCAGAAACCCGGACTCAGAAAGGCTCCCAGCAGGCCGAAGGCGGCGAGCCCGATCCAGTTCGGCGCGATCAGCATGCCGAACGGCCGCGCATTGAACGCCGCCCACAGGTAGGACGGCGTGCTCATGGCGCCGGCTCCGCATCGTCGATCAGGCCGCGCAGGGATTCCGGTACAAACTGGATATCGGTCGCCTCGCGAATGGCAATGCGCATCTGGAATTCAAGCATCGATGGTGCTACCGGTGGTTGATAGCCGACCAGGCTCTGCGCCAGGGCGTCGAGCGGCTTGGCCTGGGTGGTCGCGACCTGCCGATAGACCTTGACCGCCAGCGCCTCGGCCGCGCCCGGGGTCAGCAACAGTGGCAGCGGCAGATCGCGCATCGCCGCCACCCCGGGGGCGATGTCCAGGCGCCCGAGCAGGGCGTTCAGCAGCGCCGCGCTTTCATCCACGGTGGTGGTCGGCAGCAGCGGAATCTTCACGTCGATGCGGCCCGGTCGTTTCAGATCGACCTCGATCAGATCCGGCCGCGACGAGGCCAGAATCCACAGCAACCGGCCGCGATTGCCGGTGTCGCTCATTTCCTGCGCGATCATCGAATACAGCCGCCCGGACAGGCCGCTGTCGCCGTCGCCGCTGGCGCGTCGGCCCAGGGTCTGATCGGCCTCGTCGATGAACACGATGCAGCGGCCGAGCGCGCCGAGCAGCCGGAAGATCTTCTCCAGATTGCCCTCGCTGGAGCCGACCCAGCGATCGCGGAAATTTTTCAGCTTGACCACCGGCACCCCGGCTTCGCCGGCCAGGCATTCGACCAGATAGGTCTTGCCGGTGCCGACCGGGCCGCAGAAGATATAGCCCATCGGCAGCGCGCGCAGGTCGTTGGCCTGCCACAGCTGGATATCGGTGCGCAGGAACTGTTTGAGCACTTCCGGGGCGTGGTAGTGCTCCAGCGACTTCGTCGATTCGATGAACTCGACCAGGCCCATGGCGTCGTTCTCGACCATCTGCTTCTTGGCGGCGATCCAGTCGGCCGCAGCCAGCGGCGCCCGGTCCGGCTTCTGGCGGATCTGAAAACTGCGGATGCGCACCAGGCTGTTGAGCGCGCTGATGCTGACCCCGGCCAGCAACTGCGCCGCCGTGCCCGGCTCGTCGGCGAAGGCGTCGGTGTGGTCGAGGCGCATCTGCGCCAGCGCCCGACCGATCGTTTCGGCATCCGGCAGCGGCACACGCACCCGCGCCACCCGCGGATGATTGGCGATCTGCGGGTGCAGATCGTGCAGGTTGTCGGCGATCAGGAAACTCGCGAAAGGCAATTCGGTGAACGGCGGTTCCGCCGCCCAGTCGTGGACCAGACTGGCCAGACTCGCGGTCTCGAAATCGCCCTGGCGGTTGGCCGGCAGGATCTGGTCGGCGCTGCGCAGGATCACCGCCACCGATTCGACCGAGCCGCGACCGATGGCGCTCAGGTTGGCGCGATAGCGCAGGTAGCGGGTGATCAGCTCGACCGCCGTGCGCGGATCGCGGGCCGCGGCCACC
>JBGSKT010000304.1:0-2876 GCA_041741075.1 Lysobacterales bacterium | reverse complement strand
CGCTCCGGCCAAGGGTGCCGCTCCGGCCAAGGGTGCCGCTCCGGCCAAGGGCGCTGCACCGACCAAGGCGGCTGCGCCGGCCAAGAAGAAGTAACGGCCCATGGATACTGAACGGGCGTCCGCGCTACCGGGGCGCCCGGTTCTGCGGCGCTGGGATGTTCCATGAGCGATATCCGCCTGATCGTCGGACTGGGTAACCCCGGTGCCGAGCACGCTGGCAACCGGCATAACGCCGGGTTCTGGCTGCTCGACGCCCTGGCCGAAAAGTATGCGGCGAGGTTTGGCGCCGATGCCAGGCTGCACGGCGAGTCGGTCAAGCTAAGTATCGCCGGACAGCCGGTGTGGCTGCTCAAACCGCGCACATTCATGAATCGGAGCGGTCAGGCGGTGGTGGCCGCGCAGAACTATTTCCGGATCTCCGCGGAACAAACCCTGGTCGTGCACGATGATCTGGATCTGCCGCCCGGGGCCGCGCGGCTCAAGTTCGACGGTGGTCACGGCGGCCAGAATGGCCTGCGCGACATCATTGCCGAGCTTGGCCACGGGCGCTTCCACCGGCTGCGCATTGGCATCGGTCATCCCGGTGACAAGGACCGGGTGACGTCCTGGGTGCTGGGCCGTCCCGGCAAGGAAGATGAACTACGCATGCGCGCTGCGTTGAGCGACGCGCTGGCGGTTATGGAATCGGTGGTCGGCGGCGAATTCGAAAGCGCGATGCGTTGGCTGCATGCGAGCCGGTAGCCGGCGCATCGGCCGGGCCGGCGGCTGGCATTGACGGCCGAGTTTTTGGGTTTGGTGCGTGCGGTGACTGCGCCGGCAGATTGATCGGCGCGCCCGCCGCGCCAAACCCAAAGTCTCCCCCAAATCAGGAAAGTCCATGGGCATCAAGTGCGGCATCGTCGGCCTGCCCAACGTCGGCAAATCCACCCTGTTCAACGCGCTCACCAAGGCCGGCATCCCGGCCGCCAACTACCCGTTCTGCACGATCGATCCGAATGTAGGAGTGGTGCCGGTGCCGGACCCGCGCATGCAGGCGCTGGCCGGCATCGCCAAGCCGCTCAAGATCATCCCCACGGTGATCGAATTCGTTGATATTGCCGGCCTGGTCGCCGGGGCGTCCAAGGGCGAGGGGCTCGGCAACCAGTTTCTGGCGCATATCCGCGAGGTCGACGCGATCGCCCACGTGGTGCGCTGCTTCGAACACCCGGACGTGGTGCATGTGTGCGGCAAGATCGACCCGATTGCCGACATCGAAACGATCGATACCGAGCTGGCTCTGGCCGACCTGGATTCGGTCGATCGTGCCCTGAACCGGGCCGAGCGCTCGGCCAAATCCGGTGACAAGGAAGCGATCGCCCGCAAACCGGTGCTGGAAAAACTCGCCGCCGCCCTGAATCAGGGCGTGAGTGCCCGCGCCAGCGGGCTCGACGAGGAGCAGCGTGCCCTGGTCCGCGACCTGTTCCTGCTGACCCTGAAACCGGTGGTGTACATCGCCAATGTGCGTGAGGACGGCTTCGAGAACAACCCGCTGCTCGATCGTCTGCGCGAACGCGCCAGCGCCGAAGGCGCCGAAGTGGTGCCGGTGTGCGCCGCAATCGAAGCCGAGCTGGCCCTGCTCGAAGATGCCGACAAAGCTGAATTCCTGGTCGATATGGGCCTGACCGAGCCCGGCCTGAACCGGGTGATCCGCGCGGCTTATCGTCTGCTTGGGCTGCAAACCTATTTCACGGCCGGCGAAAAGGAAGTCCGGGCCTGGACCATCAAGGCCGGCTGTACCGCCCCGCAGGCGGCCGGCGTCATCCATACCGACTTCGAACGCGGCTTCATCCGTGCCGAAACCATTGCCTACGACGACTACATCCGCTATCGCGGCGAAGCCGGCGCCCGCGAGGTCGGGCGGCTGCGTCTGGAGGGCAAGGAATACCTGGTTCAGGAGGGCGACGTGCTGCACTTCCGCTTCAACGTCTAGTTCGGGAGACCGGAAACTACCGGGCCGACGGTGTTTGACCGGTTTCGCCCCTGCGTTGGACACAAGACTGGTCCTTGACAACGGCACCGCAAGCAGCAAAAATGCGCGGCTCCGTGGAGGGATACCCAAGCGGCCAACGGGGGCAGACTGTAAATCTGCTGGCTCATGCCTTCGGTGGTTCGAATCCACCTCCCTCCACCATTAGAAAACGGACGACGCAGGACAGAGGGTTTGGACGTAGGGTGGATAAGCGCAGCGCATCCACCAGTTTGCAGGAAACGCAGGACGTTTTGGCGGCGGAAGTGGTAGCGGTATTCAACAAGTTGATTGGGTGGTGGAAGCAGATTCGACTTTTGGTCCGTCGTCCGTCGTCCGTCTTCCGTCATCTGAACGCGGGAGTAGTTCAACGGTAGAACCTCAGCCTTCCAAGCTGATGGTGCGGGTTCGATTCCCGTCTCCCGCTCCACTTAAGAGGATAGCCGGCAGCAGTTAGCAGACAATGGTTGGTGGTTGGCAAGGGTTTGGCGCCACCGCAGGTTTTGTCCGCTGGATGTTGCCGGTTGTGTTCTGAAACGCTCACGTAGCTCAGTCGGTAGAGCACTTCCTTGGTAAGGAAGAGGTCGATGGTTCGATTCCATTCGTGAGCACCACCGTTGGTCCCGGTGTTGCAGATGGACATTCAGGCAGGGCGCGGTGGTTCGCGGTCCTGCGGGTAAAAATTCTTCCACCAGATTCACAAAACTCGGAGTCCGCCGCCATGGCTAAGGAAAAGTTCGAGCGCAAGAAGCCGCATGTGAATGTCGGCACGATTGGGCATGTTGATCACGGCAAGACCACGCTGACGGCGGCGCTGACCAAGATTGGTGCGGAGCGCTTTGGCGGCGAGTTCAAGGCCTACGATCAGATC
>JBGSKT010000303.1:0-4103 GCA_041741075.1 Lysobacterales bacterium | reverse complement strand
GTTCGCGCGCGCTGAATACCGGTTCGGTCTGCAGGGGGTCGTTTGGCGCGACCGCATGGTCGAGCAGGCTCGGGGCCGTGCCGAGCAGCGCGATGCAGTGCAGCCAACCCGGGCCAAGCCACCAGCGCACGCCGACCCGGGTATCCGGGTCGATCCGCACCTGGCCGTCGAGGCAGCTCGCCCGGCTGGTCAGCGATTCGATTTCGACCTGCCAGCGCCGGGGGGCGAAGACCAGGGCCGGCTGCTGTTTTTTGGTGGCCTTGTAGGCGGCCTCCTTGGCCGACCACAGCCGCGCGAAGCCAAGATCGCCAGCGTGCTGCGCGGCGATCTGTGCCTGTTCGGCAGCGGTCAGAATGCGCGCCAGAAACTTCGGCTGTCCGGCGCGGCCGAGATTGTGCGCCGCGCCAAGATCGATCAGGTCGTTGCCGACCGTGCCGTTCACCGCGATTCGGGCAGGGCCAGTTGCCCGGCGTCGCGTTGCGCGAAGTAGTCGGCCTCCATCGCCTTGATCCGGGCGATGACCTGGGCCGACAGATCGCGGGCGCGGCGCAGACCCTGGCTGGCCGATTCCGGGGTGAGCATCTGCAATTGCAGGTAGAAGCGTTCGCCGATCTTGGGGAAATCGGCGAAGCCACCGAAGCGCATGCCGCGCAGATAGACGCACAGCACCTTGGCGTCGGGAATCTGGTTCAGCAGTTGGCCGACGCCATAGGAGAAATCCCGATCATCCACGCGGCCATTGCGGCTGCGTTTGCCCTCGGGAAAGATCGCGATCGCATCGCCGCGATCGAGCACGTACTGCATGCGCGCCTGCGCGTGTTTGGATTGCTCGGTCGAGCCGCCACGCTGCACCGGGATGCAGCGGCCGAGATAGCAGACCAGCCGCCAGCTCCAGCGGTGGTAGAAGTTCTTCGCCTCGGGCAGGTTCCAGGGCAGCGAAGCCGGGTGCTTCAGATAATCCCAGAGCGAGCCGAGCAGCACCGCCTGGATGATCGAATCGACCAGGGTCAGGTGGTTGCTGCAGATCAGCAAGGGGCCCGGATGCGCCGCGCGCAGGGCACGATACTGTGCGCGCACTTCCTTCAGCGCGTGCGCCGAGAAGCGGAAGCGAAATCGATACAGCGCGAGCAGCACCGGTCCGAAGGCGGCGAAGCCGAAGTAGCTCAGCGTGCGTTGCAGGCGGAGCGAGATCCGGGCGCGCAGTGGCAGGGCCATCTCAGCCGACCAGTTTGCCGATCAGCGCGACCGCGTCGCCGATGGTGGCGATCGAATCGGCGGCGTCGTCGCTGACCTCGATATTGAACTCGTCCTCGAAGGCGAGAACGATATCGACCAGCCGCGCCGAATTGACGCCCAGGTCGCCGAGGATGCTGGTGTCCTGGCTGATGTTGGCCAGCGCGTCGCGGTTCTTGACGTAGGGGGTGATCAGGGCGACCACTTTCTCGGTGATTTCAGCTTGATTCATTGGATTCTCCGGTTGCTTGGTTTAGGGCGAATTACGGGGACCACTTGCGAAACAGGACGCAGCCGTTGACGTCGCCGAAGCCGAAACTGCTCTTGGCGATGATGCGACCGGCAAACGGGCGGGATTGCTGCACCACCGAGCCGCGAAACGGCTCGATCTTGGAATGCAGGTCCGCACAGTTGATCGAGCCATGCAGAAAGCCCTGGTACAGCTGCAATGCCACGGCCACGCATTCCAGGCCGCCGGCGGCGCCGAGGGCGTGGCCGATCAGACCCTTGGTGGCATTGATCGGCGGCAGGGCGGCGGCTTCGACATCGAGCGCGCGCCGCCAGTTTTCCAGTTCAGATGGATCGGCGAAGGTGGCGGTGAGGTGGCCGTTGATGGCATCGATCTGGTGCGCCTGAATACCGGCCATCGCCATCGCGGTGCGGATGCAGCGCACCACGCCCTCGGGGTTGGGTGCGGTCATCGAGCCGCCACCGCGCTGGCCACCGCTGTTGACGTGGCCGCCGATGATCTCGGCATAGATGCGCGCGCCGCGCGCCTGCGCGCTGGCGAGGCTTTCCAGCATCAGGATGCCGGCGCCGGAGCCGGGGATGAATCCGGCGGCGCTGGCGCTCATCGGGCGCGAGGCCTGTTCCGGCGCATCGTTGCTGCGGCTGTTCAATACCTTCATGGCATCGAAGCCGGACCAGGTGTAGTGCGACGATCCTTCGGCGCCGCCGGCCAGCATGCGTGCGATCTGGCCGGTGCGGATCTTGTGGAAGGCATCGATCACCGCTTCGGTGCCGGTGGTGCAGGCGGAACTGTTGGTGCTGATCTGGCCGCCCAGCGCCAGCAGGCCGCCGAGTTTGGCCGAGACCGCGCTGCACATTACCTGTTCGACCATGGTTGAACCCAGCCGCCCGACGCGACCCTTGTCGACCATCGGAATCAGGCGATCGCCAATGGTCTGCATGCCGCCGATGCCGGTGCCGATGATCGCGCCGGTGTCCCAGTCCACCGGCGAATCCGGGCCGATCGGGCGCAAGCCGGCATCGCGCCAGCAATCGATACCGGCGATTGCGGTGTAGATCATCGCGTCGTTCATCGCCAGCAAATCTTCCGAACCCAGGTAGTCGTGCTTGAGTTCGTCCACGCCCTGCGGCACGCCGGCGACCTGGCACGCGAACTTCTGCTCGGCCAGTTTTTCGATAAAGCGGATGCCGGACACACCCTCGCGCAGCGCAGCTTCATACGCTGCAAGGCCATGGCCGTTGGGGGCGAGCACGCCCAGGCCGGTAATCACCACTCTATTTGTTGCCACGTTGCACTCCTACGCCGGCCAGCACGCCTTCTGCCGCCAGCCGGCCATCGGCCAGGAACAATTGCGCACGGCTTTTCAGTTTCATGCGCCGGAAAAACTGCTTTTCACCGACGATGGTGACGGTTTCACCGGGCAGCACCGGCAGATGGAACTCCATCTGGCATTCGGTGAACAGCGTGGTCCATTTCGACAGCTCATCGCCGGGCAGCGTGCGCGCACACAGGTACAGGCCGAGCGCGACCACGCTGGCCTGCGCCATGGCTTCGGTCAGGATCACGCCGGGCGTCACCGGGTCGCCCGGGAAATGGCCGCGGTAAAAAAACTCATCGGGCTTGAACGTGTAGCGGCCGACGATGTGCGCGTCGTCGATCTCCAGAATCTCGTCGAGAAACCGGAACGGTGCCTGTTGCGGCACGGCCTGCAATACCTGTTCGGGCGTCATTTGTTGAGCACCCCGCCTTTGCTGTTGGCGGACGGCGCCGGGTAATCGTGGTACTGGATGCCGGGGTAGATGCCGACCTTGGCATCGCGCACGGTGTAGATCGCTTCGCCATCCACGCTTACGGTGCCATCGCCGATTACCACCGCTCCGCCCTGCATTTCCGAGTAGCGACGCACTTCGACGGTGTAGGTGACCACGCTGTCGTGCGGACGGATCTGGCCGAAGAAATCGACTTCCTTGCAGCCGAGCGCGCGACCGGCGCCGAGCGCGCCGCGCAGCGCACAGTACATGCCGAGCAGTTGCCAGATCGCATCCACGCCGAGGCAGCCCGGTTGCACCGGGTCGTTGCCGAAGTGGCACAGGAAATACCAGGCATCGAGGTGGATGTCCTGCTCGGCCACGATCCGGCCACGGCGGCCGCTGCGTTCAATCGTGGTGATGCGGTCGAACATCAGCATCGGCGGCAGCGGCAGCGACGGGATCGTGCCCGGCGCGTCGGCGACCAGGGTCTGCTTGCCCCAGGCCAGCAGTTCCGGCTTGGACAGGGTCTCGGCCTGCAGAAAAAGGGCGTAATTCATCAGCGCCATGCGCCCACCTCGAGCAGCAGGCCGCCCCAGCTCAGGCCGCCGCCGACCACGGCCAGGGCGAGCAGATCGCCATCGACAAGCCGGTGCTGGTTCAAAGACAGCACGCTGGGCGCGCCGGCGGCGCCGCAATTGCCGAAGCGATCGACGTTGAACCAGTGATTGTCGGCGCTGATCCCGGCGCTGCGGCAGATATTTTCGAGCATGCCGCGGTTGGCCTGGTGGCCAATGAACTTCATCAGCGCCGCGCCGGCCGCGCCGGCCCGTTCGCGCAGCGCGGCGAGCAGGTCCAGCGAACGGCGGATC
>JBGSKT010000302.1:0-15333 GCA_041741075.1 Lysobacterales bacterium | reverse complement strand
ACATGCCAAAGCGCAGCCCCGGCGATGCAGTACTGAAATCCTGGTCCAGATAGTTGGGTACGGCGGCGATGCTCATGTGGCAATTCCGGTGTGATACATTGTCTTACGCTGAAGCAAGGAGTTCCGTATGTCCACCCTTACCATCCGCCTTGACGACAATCTCGATGCCCAGCTCGCCCAACTGGCGAGCGAGGCCAAGCGCAGCAAGAGCGACCTGGTACGCGAAATGCTGCGCCGGCAGACCGCACTGGCGGAGCTGGAGCGCGCGCGCAAGCTGCTGGTGCCGTTGGCAGAAAAAGCCGGATACCTGACCGATGAGGACCTTTTCCGGGACTTCTCTTGAAAATCCTGTTCGACAGCAACGTCTGGCTGAGCTCGTTCATCGCACGCGGACTGTGTGCCGACTTGCTGCGCATGGCGTTGCAGCGCCACGGCCATGGCGACTTTGAATTGCTGCTCTGCGCTGGGGTTCGCGACGAGGTGTTGCGCATCCTGCACGACAAGTTCAAAGCCACCGAAGCCGGTCTCGATGCCGCACGCGCAGCCATGGCGACGGCATGCGAAATCCCCGCCGGCACTTGGCAACCGCCGGCAGACTTCCCCGATCCGGATGACGCGCCGATCATTGCGGCCGCATTGGCGGCCCGGGCCGATCTGTTCGTCACCGGCGACAAGGCACGGTTGGCGCTGGGCACGGTGCAGGGTCTGCCAGTCATCGCGCCGCGCGACGCCTATCAACGCCTGCGCGGGCTGGCCTGAGAGCGCTGTCGGCATCATTCGGGCTTCCTCGCCGCCGCCATCTGCCGCAGCCAGCGCAGCCAGGCAAAGGCTTCGGCGGTAATGGCCTGGTAGTCGCTGGGCTTGGCAGTCATGAGTGCTTGCATGAGTGGCTCGAAGCCGGGCTCGCGCATGTGGGCGGGAAAACGTTTGCGCAGCCAGTCGCGCAAGTCGCTCGCTACCTGTTCGTTTTCCCCTGCTTTTTCGTGGCAGAACGCGAGTACCTGCATGAGCCCGCTGTTCATGATGAGCGCGGGCAAGCCCTTGGCGACGTTGACGTGTTTTGTGGTGTAGTGCTGGCACTTGCTCCACGCATCAAGCGCGCGCTGTTGTTCCAGCGTCTGCCGGGGCTGGCTCTGGCTGGCGGCGCTCATCACTGGCCCTCCACAATGCGCGCCACCACCAGGCCGCGGCCGGTGGTGGCATCGCCGCCGATTTGCAGCAGCTTGCCATCGATCACCGTTTTGATCTGCGTCATCACCGCTTCGGCTGGCAATTCGTTCTCCTTGCCCTTGCCGGTGCGGGTCTGGCTGGCCAGCAGCGGTGCGAGCAGCAACGATTCGGGTGGCAGGTTTTCGGTGTAGAACAGACCGCCGTCGCTGGCGGTGCCGGTATCCGGGTCGATGCGCACATGCGGCTCAACCAGCATGGCGTTCTGCACGAAGTAGGCAAAATCGGTGTCATGCAGCACGACCAGATCGGTCATGAGCTTGTCGCAGAAGAAGGCGTAGGCGTTACTGTCCGGCAGGGCCTTGGCGGCAAGGTCGGTGGCGATGGTCTTGACGGCGGCGCAATCCTTGTCGACGGCCGTGTATTGGAAAGCTTCCAGATGCAGCTTGTCGCCAGACAGCAGCAACGGGTTGACGATGAGACAGTCGCCTTCGGCCAACGCCGGCAGCGCTGGCCAATCGGCGGTGATGCCGATCAGTTGCAGCAAGCGCTGCGCCCGCGCCAGCGCCTGCGGACAAGTGGCGTAGACATAACCGCCCTTGAGCGAGCGCACCGGCAGCGCGATCAGTTGCGCGTCGCCAAAGCTGGCCGCGCCGGCGTGCAGGTTTGACGCGCCCGCTTCCGGGCCAAACAGATGATCGATGTGCGCCTTGTCGCCGCCCAGTGCTTCAAAGCCATGCCGCACCGCGCCCTTGATGCCGGAACCGGCAAAGCTGGGGTGGCGGGTATGGCGCTCGCGCTGGATCGGGTTGTCGATGACGCCAACGGCACTGCCCGCGCCCATGTGAACCGGGCTGACGGCGTACAAAAAGACGGCTGCGTGTTTTTCGAACATGGGAGAATTCCTTCGATGGTCAGATCAGGACAGGGTGCGAAGTTTGCTCAATGGCTTCGCGCAGAGACGGTGGCGCATCGGGCCAGAGCACGACATCGACCCGAAACGGCAGGTCGCTATCGTCCAGGTCGGCATGCAGCTCGGCGAGGGTCAGGTCGGGAATGGGTTCTTCGCCCATGACCACCAGGTCAATATCGGAGTGCGGCTTGGCCCGGCCGGTCACCCGCGAACCGAAGGCGCGTATGGCCCGCTGCGGCAAACGCACGGCGAAGATGTTGCGCAGCAGCGTCAATTGCTCTGGCGTCAGGTCAAGCATCGGCCGCCCCTCGCACTTGGAGACTTTGCAGCAGCAGGCGGGCGTCGCCTGCGAATTCGCCCAGACTCTGGTAAACAGCCGCAGCCTTGGCGGCATCGTAAGCGTGCGAGGTGAGATTGCGTTTGTCGCGATAGACGAACCAGCGCGGCACCGCATCGACCTCGATCAACCCTTGTTCCGCGCCGCTGCGGATCAGGCTGCGGTAGCTCATGGAATCCACCTCGACCGCATTGGGCAGGTCGCGTTCCAGACGGCGTTTCAGCATTTTCCACGATAGTTCGAAGGTGAACTCGAAGCGTTGGATGCAGGCGTCGCGAAGTTCCTCGTCAGCAGGCGCTGCGGTCGAGCGGAGCAACGCCTTGTCCAGTGAGGCCAAGGCTTTTTCGAGCGAAGTCAGATCAAGCTTCATCGGGTTTCCATGTGGCCAGGGCACAGCGGTTGAAGCCTTCGGCGCGACGCGCTGCATCTTCATAGGGAACGCACCACAGGCCGGATTCGACAAGCTTGCCAAGGGCATCGGCGGTGGCGTCAAGCTGATCGAACCAGTACACGCTGCCGCTGGATACGGCGCGCTGCGCCGGTTTGGGCTGGCGCTTGGCCAGATCCCAGCCGGACACCACTTCGGCGCGCGGCACGGCTGCGCTTACCAGGCGCGCCTTGACGCCGTGCAGATCGAAGCGATAGCTGCCATCGGCGTGCTGGTCAATACCGGTGGGTAGCCAGCCGTTTTCAAAGAGGCCGGGAGTGGTCAGCAGCAGGCGGCAACGACCGGCATGGGCAATGGCGGGGTAATCGGCTGCGGGAAATGCCTGCGCCACCTTCGACACCGCCGCTGAGCGGCCATCACCGCCGAAGCGCAGGCTGCCACTCGCAGCGGGAACTGCCCCGGTGACGGTAACCAGGAAGCCGACTTCGGGTCGCATCGCCACCGCCTGCATCGAAAACAAGTGGCCATCGGCGGCGCTGCCGGTCGCGGCATCGAGGCCGACACCAACGCGATGGTCGAGCTGCCACAGCACGTTGGTTTTGACGAAATCGGTAGCAACGGGCACGGCACCACCCAGGTATTTGCGCCAACCGGCTTCGCCGAGCCAATAAGCGCTGGCCGGCTTGCGGCGTTCGGGTTCGGCCAGCACCGGCAACTGCGGCAGCGGGAACGAGCTGCACAGCCCGCTGTTGCTCAGCGCATTGGGATTCAGCGCGCGCACGCCGAGCGTGCCGTCATCGGCTTCGCTGAGCACCAGATCGGCCGGCGGCTGGATCAGGATTTCCACGTTGCCATCAGGCCCGCGTCGGGCGAGATGGAACGCGGTAACGACGAAGCTGCCGGGTGCTGCCGGTGTGCCCAGGGTGGGGTGATTGATCTCACCGCGCGCGAAAGCGGCCAGATCGACGCCATCATCGACCAGCATCCGCGAGCGCAGCGCGCCGGCCGCGACCGATGGCCACGGCGGAATCAACGCTTCGCCATAGCTGCCCGGCTCGCCGAACAGCTTGTTGCCGCGCAGGAACAACACATCCAGTGGTTCCAGAAAAACGGACTGGTTCATGCGGCGGACTCCTGGGCCGGTTGACGCGTGGTCGTGTCCGCAACCGAGCGGGTTTCGCGGGCCAGAAACTCGGCCACGCCGAGGAAATCGGACAGCCATTGGCGGCCGTCTTTGGGCTGCGCAGCCGCCAGCGCGGCGAGGCGCTCGGCCAACTTCGGCACTTGTGCCTTGCATGCATCCTTCGATTGCCGGGCAAGCTGGTAGGCAAGCAGCTTCTCCAACATCTCTGGCTGGTCCTTGGGATCGGGCAGATCAGTCAACCATTCCAAGCTGTTGTAGACCGCGCGCCGCGAGGTGCCATCGGCGCGCAGAAAATCGCGCAGCTCGCCAAGCAGCGTCAGCGGCTCGCCCCACTGTTCGGTGAGGTACAAGGCCCCGCCGGAACGCTTGATGATTGTGATCGAAAATGCGTTGCGCTCGCCTTCGTTCTTGGCGCGTTTCTCGGCCGCGCGCAGCTCGCGCAACACCGCCGCCAGCGGTGCCTGATGGTGCGCGATCACCGCTCCAGTGGAAGCAGTGGCTTTTTCGCCCATCATCCGCATCAAACGACCATTGAGCCAGGCAAAACCGTCCTTGCACACCAGTGTGCCGCGCTTGCGCAATTCACCCCAATCGACATTTTCGTCTTCGGGCACACTGCCACTGTAGGCAAGGCGTAGGCGCTGCATGCAAGGCAGCAGATCGGCGACCGGCAGCATGGCCAGCACGTCGTCGCCGCCGGCGTAGATCACCCGGCCCAGATGTTTTTCCTCGACCACATGGCGCACCACGGTCTGCGAAAAATCATTCAGCGCACCGGAAATGGCCAGATGGCGGTTGGGCGAGATCGGGCGTTTCTGTTCGCCGTATCGCTTGATGAGCGGTTGCTTGGCGGCGTGCGTGTCGAAGTTTTCACGCAGCTGCGGGTGAAAACTGTCGCGGTAGCTGATTGCCGTGCCGGTGGCAGTGTCGCCAGAGAGAATCGCGCCCATCCGATCGCCATCCATCATGAACAGGGCGTAATAGGTCTCGAGTTTGACGCTTTTTTCCCCTCGCCCTTCGGGAGAGAGGCCGGAGGTGAGGGAGCCAAGCGTATCGCGCACCAGCCGCTGCGCACGTTCGTAGGCAGCACCATCATCTTCGACATCGCGCGCGGCTTCGAGCAGGCCCGGGAGGCGTTTGGCATCGTCCAGCGCCTTGGCATTTTTGGCATGCTTGCGCATCAGCTTGCGTGGCAACGCTACCGCTTGCGCGCCATTGCAGGCATCGCCAAAACCTTCAGCAGTCAGGCCACCGCGTTCCAGCCACTGGTCGAGCTGATGCGCCAGCGCCATAGTGTGGGTGGAGACCACGAAGCGGCCGATCTTCGTCTGTTCGCCGCGCTCGCCGGCCGCGAGTGCCTTGCCAACTTCTTCGGCAAAGATCGTCGGCCACAGCCGCTTGATTGCCGACAGTGCGCCCAGATGCTCACCCTTCTTGGCCCAAGCGGGCTTGGCTTTCGCCACCCGGGTCCACAGGGTGTCCTTGCGGCTACCCGGTGGAATGTCCAGTTGCGCGCGATCGGTGGTCAGCCACTCGGCCTCGCCGGTCAGCGAATCGCGCCAACCGTGTTGTGTGCTCTGCTCGAAAGTCCGCGCCGACTTGGCCGCCGCCAGCACCCGCTCGGCCAGGTCATACACCGCCGGGTACAGCACACCGGGGTTGGGCGAGAAGAAGCGAGTGCCATCGCCCCAGTCGATGTCCTTTTGCAAGGTCTGCCACGCCGGCGAATTCAGAAAGCCACAGGGCTGGCCCGCTTCGGCGCCGAAGAACGGCGCCATCGCCGCCGACAAGGCGCTGGTGTCGAGGTCGGTTTGCTTGTCCTTGTTGCGTGGATCAATCAGCGCGAACGGCACCGCTGCCCAGTGTACTTCGGGAAAATCGGCCAATTGCTGTTTCATCTGCTCGTAAGGCGTGGCGGTCTCGGTATCAAAGCCAGCTTCTTTCAGCAGGCGCGACACCACCTCAATGCTGCATTTTTGCAGCCAGGCGCGCACTTCGCGCTGCACCATTTCGGCGATCTCGCGCGCCTTGCTGGCCGGCACCACGGCCACGAAGCGATTCGGCAATGCGGCAGCGAACAGCGGGTTGGCATCGCTGGCACCTTTGTTCCATTCGCAGTTCGTGAACAGTGTGTCGGGCAGATCCATCTGGTCGCGCAACCACAGATCGACCTGTGGAATGCCACGCAGGCGTGGAAACAAGATGGCATCCGGACCAAGCTGTTCGCAAAGCGGCCGCATCGCCTCCCACGCCAGCCGCGACAGCAAATGCGAGCCGGCCCACAGATCGTCCATTTTGCGCGCGGCGGCAATGAATGGTTGTACCGGGCCGATCGACAAGGCCAGCAGCGCGACTTCACCGTTCGAATCGGCGGCAAAGGCGCCGGCAAAGGCCGAGGTCAGATCCAGATGATCCCAGATCGAATGATCGGGGATGCGGGTGTCGGCCGGCAGCAACGGCCACCGTGCGCCGAGCTTGCCGTTGTCGTCGGTTTCGCGCAGCTCCGGCCCGAAGCGCCAGTAAGCCAGCAGGATTTTGCGCAAGTCCTGCGGCGTATCGCCCGTAGCGCCGAGCGCCACCAGCAGGTTGGCGAAGTGATCGAAGCTGCGCTGCTTGATGTCGTGGAAATCAGTGTCGCCCAAGCCACCGCTCTTGCCAAGATCGAATTGCTTGCCGGTGAGCGGATGAATGAGTACCGGTGTATTGGTCCAGCGCACCTGCGCGCCCTTGGCGACCGCAAAGGTCTTCTGCTCACCGGTTTTGGTGCTAACGGTGATTTCCTGCATCGGCCACTGCGGCCGGTCGGGTGCCGCCGCCCACCAGTCGGCGCGCTGCACGATCTTGTAGATTTCAGGCGGCAGGCCCTTCTTGAAGATCACCGTGGACAGCACCTCCGCGTTGTCCGGGTCGATATGGGCTGGCAACTCACCCAGCCCCAGCAGCCGGGCCAGCGCCTTCGACGTGCCGTTTTCGTGCCCGGCCGGGTCACGCAACAGCACCAGCGCCTTCTCCGCTGGATCGTGGATGCGCGCGGCGAGTTTGGTTTGCCAAAACGTGTCGTTGCTCATTGCCGCGTTTCCTTCACGTGCTTCTGGAGTTCGGGCGCGCCGAGCGTTACCATACACATCAGGAGGTGTATGCCATGCGGACCAATATTGTGCTCGATGACGCGCTGGTTGAAGAAGCGATGCGGCTGGGTGATGCGCGCAGCAAGAAGGACATCGTCGATCGGGCGTTGCGCGAGTTTGTCGCGCGCCGTCGCCAACGACAGATTCTCGATCTGGTGGGTGAGCCGCTGCTCGACCCCGCGTACGACGTGCGTGCAATGCGTGCCGGCATGACTCGTGATTTTGGTTGATACCTCGGTCTGGGTCGGTCTGTTGCGACAGTCGGCGACGCCGCCGGTAGAGCGCTTGCGCCAGTTGTTACTGGATGGGGATGCGTTGATCGCCCCAGTCGTGCTCCAGGAAATGCTGCAAGGCGCCCGCTCGCAGGCAGACCTGTCGCGGCTGCGCGAGCACTTTTCGGCCTTGCCGATGCTCGAACACCGTGCCACAACGTATGCGCTGGCCGGTGCGCTGTACGCCCGCTGCCGCTGGGCCGGCATCACCCCGCGCAGCCCGCACGACTGCCTGGTCGCACAGACCGCTATCGAGCACGACGTGCCACTGCTGCACGATGATCGTGATTTCGCATTGATCGCCGACGTGGAGCCGAGGCTGCGGCTGGTTGGTGGTTGAAGGGGCCGGGCCATCACCTACTCCGAAATTCGACTGAGGTTTTGCGCGGGTGTATCCAGAAACTGGTGCACACTCGTCCAAACGCGTTCGATCACTCGGCGATCAGGTTTGAAGCTGGGTGGTGGCAAGCAAGGTGTGTGAAAGATCACTCCGACAAGTTTGCCGTTTGCTGAGGTACGCACCTTGAAGCGCAAGCTGTTTGGAAGGCGTTCGTTATTGACCCATGACGCAACCGAATGGTTGGTGACGGGGTAACTCAGCCAGTGGCGATCTTCGGCGCTAGCTGCGTTTTTCCCGGTGTTGAAGATGAACTGGGTGCGCAACTCAATCTTGATGATCGCCAGTGTCTTCATCAGGGATGCCCAGTCATCGTGGGGCGCGGTTTCCCAGACCAGCGGACCGCCGTCATCTTGGCCGATGACGTGTGCCCAGTCGTGATCGAAACATTCGCGCCAGTTACGTAGTGGTGCCGCGCCGGCCAGCGTCGGAGTATTTCCCAAGGGTGCCAGTGAGAACGAGCCCCAGCCATTGCGGCTTCTACCGCCGAGCGTGCCGTAACGCGACATGAGAAAGAGCGCGTGCTCGATGCGCGGCCATTGGTCATCGCTGACCGCCAGAGAAAGCGTGGCAGACTCGTCAGACTGAATGGCTGCGTTGCTTTTCAACGCGGTACCTTTGGCGAATTTCAGCGGCCCATAACCGAGATACAGTTGGGCGCCGACAGGCCTTTGAACATCTGGATGCGTCACGGCAGTGTCGGACGCTGGCCAAGCCTTCAATTTACCATCCGTCCAGGAACTCAAGCGCATTCGCAGAGCACTCTTGCGCGCGGCGGTCTTGATGGTCTTGCCGTTGCGTTCGAATGTGTCATCGTCAAGCCAGGCATGCCCAAACAGCAGCCCTTCCTCGTGCCGCATATCGGCAACCTTCATCGCAAAGCCGTGCTCGGCCGCATACGCCACCCGCCACCACTCGCGCAGCAGGTGCTTGATTGGCGGCGTGCGCCATTGCGCGTTCTGCTCGGCATTGCCGAGAAAGGCCGGAGTCAGAAAATGAAGTGTGTATTCGAGCTGGCGCATGGGGGTCCTCAACGCAGGTTCGCAGTCTGTATGGAAATTCGTGTCGTCTGCACATTCCGCAAGCTTGCCGAACTTGCGCTGCGGTTCATCAGCGCACCCATGACTTGATCCGCTCACTCAATCCAGCGAGTTCAGCCGCGCACACCTGCTCGATGCGCAGTGCGGCAGCCAGGCGCTTTTCTGCATCCGCCAGCGGACGGTAGCTGGCCAGCATGCCACGGGTGCCCAATCCGCCCACCCGTCGGCAGATTTCCGACAGTTTGAACAGGGTGTCGTTGGCCTTGGGCGCTTCGGGTTGGTCCATGCGCGCGGTCTTGCACTCGATGACGAACAAGCGGTTTCTGGCCAAGAAGACGACGTCGAGCTCGTTCTTAACACCCTCCGTATCCCTCACGACCAAATTGCTCGCCTTGTCACGCATGCGCAGTTCGTCGCCCAGCGCACAAACGGTCTTGAATACGTGCTGTTCCAGCCATCCGCCCTTGGCAAAATACCGGTCCTGCGTACTGGTAAAACTCAGCTTGTCATCCTTCACCACCAGCACACCGGCCTGTTCGAAATCTCGTAACAGGACTTCCAGGCCGCGATTGCCCTGTTGCTGCTCGGACATTCGAATGTCGAGGCAACGCCGGTCTTCCGATTGCTGTGCCAGCCAGTTCAACTGGGTGATGGCTTGGGTCAAACTGCCCTGCTGCAGGATCAAGGTTTGTAACAGGTCTTTTTGCGCTTGGCCAAAGGCTCGCGGCGGCGTTGACTCGCCGAGGCTGAAGCCATAACCGCGCAAATAGTGACCGAGGCGCAGTTGCTGACCAAGCGGCTGGCGGCGTTGCTCGGGTGCGAGCCAGATCACTTCGTCGGTGTCGACATCGACGTAGAACGCCGCCCATTTCGCTGCCAGTGCCACGGCTTGGGCAGCCAGCGCCATCAACTTGGTGCCACCGGTGACATTCAGCGCTATGGCATCGCCTTCGTGCTGACTGGCAAGGTCGAGTAGCGCGCTTTCGAGCTGGCCGTAATCGTGTTCGTTCTCCAACATCACCCGGCTGGTTTCGACCCCCGATTCGTGTAATACGCCGGCAAGGTTATCGGCCTGTCGATGCATTTTGGTGGTGACCAAAAGAATGGCTGCGCCGGGCTTCAGCACGGGATCGAGCGCAGGCAGCAGATTGGCTGCCGCTTGATCGGAAACCAGCATGATCTGGATAGTGGGTCGCTTCATCGTCATCGTCAATGTGCCTGAGTGAGCGGGGGCAGTCGGTGTCTCAACTGCCGAATCGGAAAGCCGTGCATCACTGATCCTCGATCCGAATCGCGTCCGCCGGCAAGCGCAGGGCAAAACGCTGTGGGCGGCCACCTTGACCGGCGATCAGATAGGGCACGGCATGGGTGCCGAGTGCGGCGCGCAAAGCTTTGTTGACGCGGCTCTTGCGTTCGTCGAAATCAGCCAGTGACATCCCTTGCCGGTAGCGTTTGTCGACCGCCGCATTGCGCCCTTTGATGTGGTCGTATTCGGTCAGATAGGCCTGACCATATTCACTCTCCGATACCGATTGTGCCGGCCTTGGCAGGCCACTCTTCCCGGCCGCAGCGCGGCGCGCAAACCACAGCAGAAAAGCCGCGTCAGCGGGCTTGATCGGCACGGCCCGGGTGCCCGCTTCGATGCGCAGCGGGTCGATACCGATGCGCAAGCGTGGCGGCCCAAAGATTTCCTGCGCCGCCCGCACCGCCTGCGCAAACTGCGCTCGACCTTGCAGCAAATCTTGCGGCAAACCATGGCGCAGCCGTACAAACGGAATCTCCGCCAGCGTCACTTGCGCTTCGCGGCAGTCGACCAGCGGCCCACCCGGGCGACTTTCGACCACGTTCTCGTAGGGCGTGGGGTAAAAAAACGCCCAGCTCGATTCGTAGGGCGCATTGACCAGCACATGACTCAGCCGGTCCTGTTCGCGGCCCCACAGGCTGAGTGCATAACCGAGGTAATAGCCCATCGTCTTGCGACCGCCGGCCAGGCTGACATGCAGCACGCTGCTCGGGTCTGCGGTCAGTTGCCGCACCCGTTCGGCGATCTGATCGGCGGCCAGCAGGTTATCGGATTCGTTGCGGATATCGGCCAAGGGCCGGCCCTCGGCATCATGCAAAACATGGATGGTGCTGTCGTCGAAACGGATTGCCGGCAGTCGGTAGTCGGCACGCAGGCGGTGAAACCAGCCCGGGCGTTCGGACAGCAGCGACAGGCGGGCACGCTCGGCGCCTTCGGCAGTGGTGATCAAATGGATTTCGTCCGGAACGAAGCGCTGGTCGCGATCCGGTGCCGCGGCCAGCGCGTACAGCGTCTCGGTCACGATCTGTGGCGACAGACCGCTGACGCAGAGCAGAACATGGCGCGGGGCGGGGCTTGACTGCATGGCGGCCATGATCGCTCAGGCCGGTCGCTGGTCGGCATTCGGCAAGCTTGCCAGTGCATTGGCAAACAGCCGATAGCGGCCCAGGCCCATGGTCGCCGCGCTGCCGGCGTGGACCCATTGCCCGATCCATAGGAATGGCCAGTACGGGCGCAGGTCGGCCCCCGCCACCTGGATCGTGCCGACCACACCGTCGACCGCAACATCCGCCTGCTGACGCGTCGAGTGCCGATGCTGCGCCACCCAGCGCAGCTGCTTGTTGATCGGCACCAGCCTGGCCGCCGCGTTCAGACCACGGAAATCGGTCTCCAGCGGGTTGCTGCTGTGGAAATAGCTGAGCATCGAAATGCGCCGCAGCAGACTGCCAAACAGGTCGGCAAAGGTGAATGCGGCAACCCCGACCGGGCGGCCCTCGTGCTTGATCCGCATCGGCGTAAGCAGTTCGATATTGACTGCGGCCGGCGCCGCGGGCAGTAGCGCTGACGCAAGCGGCAGGGGCGTCAGCGCACCGCCCGGCTTCAGGATGCTCAGCCAGTGGTGGTGGTCCAGGTCAGCCGACGGCAACTGCTCCAGTTGGCGCAGGGCGAGTACATTGCCGGCGATGCCGCGTGGGTTGGCGGCGGCCATTTTCAGGGCGTTCACGAACACCGGCAAATGTTGGTTGGCCTGGCCAATCAGAGTGAACTCAAGCTGCGCTGGTGCGCCGGGTTGCGGCACCAGCACGAACGGATGCGGCGCATTCTGGTATTTGCGCATCTTTTCGGCACCGACATGCGGCGGGGTTTCCCAGAAATACGGATACAGACAACTGCGATAGAGCGGGCAGGGTGGGCATTCCGGCTGCCGGGTCACGCAAACGCTGTGCTTCAGGGCATGACCAAGCGCACCGCGCCAGACATTTCCGGCAAACTCCGGCATCCGCAACGGCCGCGTGCTATCGAAGTGCGCGCGGTACCGTGCCAAAGGCAACATGGTCTCCAACACCATCGTTCACTCCCGGAGCCTGCGGCAATCGTTCCCCTTGCCGAACACCGAGCATAACCCAATTGCCGGACCGGCCAGCCAGGATCGTGCTGGGTCCTGCATCGTGTCGGCGGCAAGTGGTGGAAATCGTAGCTGGGGTCAAGCGCCACCGGCACGGACCGGACAACGATGGCTGCCGCACTCCCGGCGACCGTCAACTCGCCTTGCCTGCTTGCCGCGTGCTTACGCCATTGCCGACCGCCGGTCCGCGTATTCCTTGCCGGCAAGCTTGCCGTCCCGGCTCTCGTAGCAGTTCGGGTACTACCTTGTCGGCGTCGTTCGATCACCGGGTCGCACCATGGATCGCCGCATGTACCTCGCCGCTTACGATGTCGCCGAGCCGGGCCGCCTGCGCGCCAGCCTGGCCCTGGTCAAGGGCTATGCCACCGGTGGCCAGAAATCCGCCTACGAATGCTGGTTGAGCGAGTTCGAAAAGAACGACCTGCTGCACATGATTGCTCTGCTGCTGGATGAAACCGAAGACCGCTTCGCCCTGATCGGCCTGGATCCACGCTCCAGCATCCACACCCTGGGCAAAGCTGTCGCCAGCACCGACCCGCAAACCTTTTACGTCAGTTGAAGGCCGCCCGATGTCCACCCTGATCCTCGATCGCAAGGAACTGGAACTCCGACTCGACGGCGCCGCCCTGGCGATCTACGAGCCGACTGGCCGCCGTGGCACGGTGCCGATCAAACTGCTCGAGCGCGTAGTCATCCACGGTGGCGTCAAACTCGACGCTGGCGTGCTCGGCAAGTTGGCCGAAAACGGCATTGCCACCCTGGTGCTGTCCGGGCGTCATAGCCGCCGCCTGGCGATCGTGCTCGGCTGTGGCCACAACGATGTCGCGATTCGGCTCGCCCAGAGCCGTCGTGTATTCGATACGGACTGGTGCGCACACTGGGCCGCGCGCCAGGTCCGCGCCAAACTGCGCGCCCAGACTCGGCTGTTGAACACTGCCCTCGACGCCCGCCCGGACGCGCGCAAGCCGCTCAGCGACGCACTGGCCGAACTCGCCGCGATCGGCAAGCAAATGACCGCTATCGCCCCGGTGAGCACCCGCCTGCTCGGCTTCGAAGGCGCCGCCGCGCGCAGCTTTTTTGGCGCCCTTGCTGCGCTGCTGCCGCCGTCGCTGGGATTTTCCGGACGCAACCGGCGCCCGCCGCGCGACCCGGTCAATGCCTGCCTATCGCTCGGCTACACCCTGCTGCACTTCGATGCCGTGCGTGCCTGCCACAGCGCCGGGCTCGACCCCCTGCTCGGTTTCTATCATCGGCCAAGTTTTGGCCGCGAATCGCTGGCCTGCGACCTGATCGAGCCGCTACGCAGCCGCATCGACCAAATGGTCTGGGAGCTGTTTCGCAGCCGCGACCTGCGCGCCGATCACTTCACCCAGGACCAGGGCGCCTGCCTGCTCGGCAAGGGTGGACGCGGCCTATTCTTTCAGGCCTACGAAGGCTGGGCCGGGCCGGCGCGCCGACTGCTGCGCCGGCAATGCCGGATACTCGCCCGCCATTTGCAGAACGAGGGTGAGCCTTTGCTGGTCGACGACGAAGACGAGGTGGGCGCATGATCGTTGCCACTCGTTCCGCGCACCCGGAACCTTTTCTGCCGGCGGTGGCGCGCCATTCGACCGGTGCCGATCCGGCGCGCCTGCCGCTGTACCTGTACGGTCGCCAGCCAACCTCGGTCGACATCGACGGTCCGGCACTCAAGGTCGATGTGGTGGCGCGCGCCAGCCGACGCTTCCCGCTCGCCCGCATCGCCCGCATCATCTGCGGCCACCGGGTCGAATGGCGCGCCGCAGCCCTGGCCTGCTGCCAACAGCAACGTCTGCCAATCGTCTTCGTCGGTGCCGACCAGCAGGTCACCGGCTACCTGCAGCCGGTGCTGGCCGTGCGTTCCCGGCTTGATCGCCTGATCGAAGAGTTCATCGACCGACCCGACTGGCCCGAGCACTATCGCAACTGGCAGCGCGCCGAACGCATGGACCTGCTGCTCGCCTGGCGTGCTGGCCGCCATCAGGCCGGGTTCCACGTGGACGAAAGCGGGTTCGACGAACGGGTCCGCCGCCATGTCTACCATCCCGATGATCCCGGCCATCGCCCGGTCATCCCCGGCCTGCCGGCCGGCATGATTCTCGCCTACGTCCTGCAGATATTGGACCGCGCCGGATTGCAGGCGCGCTACTGGGGCGACGGTGGCAAGCCGCTGCCGCTGGCCGACGACCTGGACAAGTTCTTACAACTTGCCATGTACCTGGAAATTGGCGCCTGCGGCCTCGATTTCAGCAATGACGCGGCCACCGTCCAGCGCCTGGCCGGCGCTTTTGGCAGCAAACTGCAGGCGACCATGCGTCGACTGCTGGGCCGCCTGCACCGCAGACTGCGCGCCACCCTCGAACAATGGCACTGAATCAAGTCCGCACCTGGCTGATCGCCTACGACATCGCCGACCCGAAGCGGCTGGCCCGGCTGCACCGCTACGTCAAGACAGTGGCCATCCCGGTGCAGTACTCTGTATTCGTCACCGAAGCCAGCGACCACGGCATCCGCCGCATCCGCGACGCGATCGCCACCCGCATCGACCCGAAAAGAGACGACGTGCGCATTTATCCCCTGCCCAAAAACCCCGAAATCCACGGCTATGGCCAGCACTACCTGCCGCCCGGCCTGTGCCTGCTCAATGGCGCCAATTACCACCACAGCGGCACCCTGGCCGCCGACCCGACGACAGCTCCCGACGAATGAACCCTGCCCGTCAACCCACCCGCCAATGCCTTGATCGCAAGGAGGAAAAACCAGACTGCTGCCCAAACCCAAGCCCTGATAAAGAAGGGATTAAGACTTGATGCGGCCGAATATCTCCCGTGGCACTGTTGGCCCAAACCCAAGCCCTGATAAAGAAGGGATTAAGACCGCCAATTCGTCCATGGGGATGTCTCGGTACTTCGCCCAAACCCAAGCCCTGATAAAGAAGGGATTAAGACCCAGGTCGGCGGTGGGGTCGACTGCTTGGAAGGCCCAAACCCAAGCCCTGATAAAGAAGGGATTAAGACCCGGCTCGGTGGATCATTCCACGCCGGCGACAAGCCCAAACCCAAGCCCTGATAAAGAAGGGATTAAGACCAACCTCGGCGTGG
>JBGSKT010000301.1:0-7525 GCA_041741075.1 Lysobacterales bacterium | reverse complement strand
AACGTCCGTGCCGATGCGGGCCTGCCGGCACCGCATGTGTTCCAGCAGTGGCCGAACTCAGGCGATCCGCGGCATCCCTACGTTGGCTTCCGGGCCACCCTCGCGAGCACCGGCCTGGCCCGCGGCCGGCATCGCATCGATCTTCTGGTCGACGACGGCCACGGCATGCAGCGCCGCTTCGGACCGCGCTGGTTCGTGATCGAATAATTGGCGCTACGGCAGTTGAATCTCCACTGGGTTTGATTCCATGCTCCAAGGTGGGAGTCCAATAATACCTCTCGGTGTCCAGCACTTTTCGTGCTTGCCAAGAGTCGCTGGCACCTCACGATTGGCGAAGGTGCGAACCTGCCAAGATCGAACAGACATGTGCTTGAGGTGACGAAGTGGTGGAGTCCGTACAAGCGCAGAGCGTATGGCACTACGACGATTGGAATCGGTGGTGTGCGGAGTTTGATCCGTGGCTTGACGCACGCTTTCATCGCGACGTGCTGAGACGTTTTACGGAGAACGCGCATCCGACGTGGCTGGAGTGGCTGGACGCCGAACAATCGACGTTTACGGGTAGTGAATGCAGCGTGTCGTTGTTTCGCAAAACGTTGGTGCAGCGATTTCAGAGCATTCGTTTGTATCACGCCACACGACTGTCAGGCTTGAAAGAGCTACATAAACAGGGGCTGCGTGCGTGGTCGCCCGACGAGTTGCGACACCTCGCCAGACAGACGTTTTCGGTGCCAGGAATGGAACCCAAGCGACTCACGCAAGCGATTGAAGATGCATTGCCTGACCATCGTGGCGGCAGGGTCTACACGTTTCGCATGCTGCAGGGTGCATTGGATAGGGGGCGGTGCAGCGGATTTTCCAAGCATGGGTCCGAATTTCTCGGCGCGGTCGCGAGAAATTTGGGGCATGCCGGGTACTTGAACGATGTGCAGGATCGCAAGCGGGGCTACCTGATCGCCTGCGATGTTCCTTGGAACGTTCTGGAATCGGAAGTGGCCGATTGGCTTGCCCGTGATGCGCTGTTGACCGTCGTGGTGTATCGCTTCTTCTACCGCGGGCCGTACCGTATGCCAATGTGTGATGGTGAGTGCATTCCGGTGTCTGTCTCGATACCTGTCTCGAATATCGCCGCAGTCGCGGATGTCGAATCGTTGCTAGACCGAACCGATGTGACGCCGCACATGCTCGACTGGAATGCGTTCTCAGCCGCGGTGTCCAGCGGCTGACCGCTAGCCGCGCAACACAGGATTTGCGCCGCAAGCTAGTCCGGGCTACAACACACTCCCGGCTCGCGCGGAGCGGTGTCGTACCGTCAGCAAACCGCTCGCGGTGCGGTGTGATCGCTCCATTCGAAACGTGTCAAGCACTTTGAGACCGCGAATTTCGGAAATCTATGTACGGTTGTCTCTGTGTGAGTGGGTGTAGGTGACGACGCTGTGTTCGACGGGGACGATTTCGTTGGGCAGTGCAGAGGACGCGGCAGGTGGTACCGGCGGAGCCGGATTGATCGTCACGATGATCGGCGGCTTCAGCACCATCCGGCCGTACGCGATGAACGCCATGAGCAGGCCCAGCACGCCGCTCAAGATGATCGGCGGGATCTCGTGGTGCTGGACGTGTACCCAAACGAACACCAGGCTCTCGATCGCCAGAACTGTGGCGGCCACCACCGTGATCTCCGGCTTCCAGCGGAAGGCGGCGGGGACGATCAGCCCGACCGTGCAGACGAGTTCGAGGATACCGAGGGTCGTCCAGGTTTCCCGCGGCAGCGCACCAAACGACGGGACCCCCGCACTTACCTTGTCGAACATGAAGACCTTCATCACGCCCGACGCTCCATACAGCAGCGCGGCGAGGACCTGCAGAACCCACAACAGAATGTTCATCGTATGCCTCCTCCCGGATTCCGTGCGTGATTTTTCTGGAAGCGACTTGGTGCAGCGTACAGAACAAGTACGAGAGCCGCGACGCCCGAACTCAGGCCAAGGAATCGTCCGGAACCTGACATCTAACGCCCAAGCTCAGCAGCTGCGGCCGCGTTGTGAGTCGTACTGTCAGGACGAACCAGGATCGCGGCCGCCGTCTGCTGCACCTATGTCACTGCTGCGACCCGGAAGCGACGGCATCGAGGAGATTATCGAGGTCTCGTCGATCGAAGACGCGGCCACGCAGCACGACCGCTTCAATCGCCCGCGTGGCGCCGATGTCGGCCAGCGGATTCTCGCGCAGCAGTACCATGTCCGCTGCCTGGCCGGCCTCGATCGCGCCCATCGAAGCGCGCTCGCCCAGAAAATGGGCCGGTGACAACGTTGCCGCGCGCAAGGCGTCGAGCGGCGTCATGCCCATCTCGACCAGCAGCGCCAGTTCATCGTGCAGGCTGAAGCCTGGATAGGAGAAGGCCACGCCCGCGTCGCTGCCAGCGAGCAAGGGCACCTTCTCGCGGACAAAGGTCTTGGCCACCCAGGCTTCGTCCGCATACCAGGCGCGCTTGCGCGCGAGGTAATCGCTACCGCGGCCAAGCTTGCCGTTCCTTTCCGCCAACCACTCCGTGCGTAGCGCCGCCGGCAGGTACCGACTTCGCGGATCGGAGGCCAGGCTCGGGTCGTCGAAGTTGGCCTTGTTGCGCAATGCCACCAGGGTGGGTACTTGCCAGGTGTGGTGCGCGCGAAATAGCGCTGCCAATCGGACGCAGTCGTCGGGCTTCAGCGGCGAACATAACAAAGGCTCGAGCTCGTCGCGCAGGTGTTCGAAGCTCGTTTGCCCGGCCAAGGCAGCCTCCTCCGGCGTTATTGCCGCGGGCACGTGACCGGCGACACGCAGGCCGACGCGCCTGGCTTCGGCAACTGCAGCGAAATATCCTTCGCGTCCCAGCAATGTGTACACCTTGATGAAATCGGCGCCGGCGCGCTTGAGCGAATCCACGGCGGCAATCGCGCCGTGGGCGTCGGTCACGGCAATCGAGATTTCCGCCTGCACGGGGTCGGGACCATCGAGCACTTGGCCCGCCGCGAACACTCGCGGCCAGGCCACATTGCCTTGCTTCATTGCGGCGCGATAGTCCGACAACACATCCAGGCGCCCGCCCATATCGCGAATCCCGGTCACGCCCTGCGCGACGTACAGGGGCAAGAAACTCCGCATCGCTTCCGGGCTCCAGAGCGAATGACTGTGAGTGTCCCAGAGGCCCGGAATCAGAAACCGCCCAGCGCCTTCAACCACTCGGGCCTCCCGCGGCACGGCGGTGGCGGCGGCTGGCCCCACTTCGGTGATCCGGGAACCGACGACCATCACGGTTGTGTGCGGGCGCAACGTCCCCGAAACCACGTCGACTACCGTCACATCGCGGATGATGACCAGTGCCTGCGAGTCCTTGGGCGTCTGCTGTCGGCGTCCGACGCAGGCCGTGAGAGACATCGCAGCGGTAGCAAATACCGCTACCGCCAGAAACAAAATGTTCAAGCTGCCGTGGACCTTCATATGCCGCCCAACGTTTGACATGAGGGGCGGCCGCGAGCAAGCAAAGCTTGCTTGTGGACGTCACCTCGATGGAAGGGTTAGCCGTCAGCGGCGGCGGCGTCTCGGGCTTCTATCTGACGCTCGTCTTCGAGTTTCTTTGCCAACGCTTCTACTATCGAGTCAAGTTGCGTCCCAAAGTCTCCGGTAGGGTTGTAGGTCATGCCACCAACCTTTCGACTCTCGTCGAACAGTCCGGGCGAAGAGTCGGTATACCAAAGGGGTATGACGGAATTCTGACCGAAGCGCTGCTTGAATTGCTCAGACTCAAACTTAGTCCAAATCTTCTTCGGATAGTCCTTGCTCAAGAGCGGTACCACGAAGCGCGACTCGCTTCGATAGATAGGGGCGAGGTATTCTTCGACGTCATTCGCGAGGATGCGGTGTTGCTCGTTCCTGTCGTAGAAGACGCTGATCTCTCGGTTCTCAAGTTCACGCGCTATCGCCTCCGCCAAGTCGCGATTCTCACCAGCAAAGGACAGTGCGAAGTCATATCGGCTGTTGAAGTCAATGCTGAAGTAGCCGACTTCTTTTGCGAACTTGGACCAGATGATGTGACGGATGAAGTACAGCAGCTTTGGATCTTCGCTCGTAAGTAGTTCAGTCGTCGGCTCGAAGTGAATTAGCTCTGCGATCTGAGGCGAGCCGGCAATGAGAGTCATCAGGTGCCCCTTGTCGATGACCTGCGTGACACTTCCTTTTAAGGCGGGGTTGGCGGCGATGGCCTCTTTCGTGTCTAGTGCCCCCTCCTGTGTCTGAGATAACCATCGTAGGAGATTCAGATATGGAGCACGCCCCTCGCGGCGCAGCTTGTTTCCAGTTGCGAACTCGCGTGCAAGGGGGAAGAACCGCGGGCTGAGATCGGCAAGTACAGCCTCGCGGATGCAAGGGAGGCTGACTGACACCCGCTTTGGTTCGGCGGCCTCGTGGGTGGCAAGGAGTTTGTCTTGCAAGCATGCTTCGTGACACAGGACTTGTGCCATGGCGAAGCTGCCCTCTGCCTCTTCGGCGATGTCGTCGCCTATTGCGATGCTGCAATTGAGCGCGCGTTCCCCAAGTCCGATCAGCTGACTGATACGTTCCACATTGGTTCTACCGAAGCGTATGGTCTCGACACGATGCAACAGGTCTGGAGCGTACTCAACGAGCGTTTGACCAGCCCTGTTTATACCAATGAGGATGACCTTGCTTCCGACGTCCTCCTCGTCAGCAAGCGTCTTTACAAAGTCAGTCAGTTGTTGCTTTGCAGCGGTCGGGAGGCGATGGAAATCGTCGATTACCACGACCCCGATGCTCTTCATGCTGGGGAGATCTTTGATGAGGTCGGTGTCACCAGGCTTTCGCGCGGATAGGAAGAGACAAGGGTCAGCAAGCCCTACGTCCTCAAGCGCCTTCTTTATGCAGGAAGTCTTGCCAATGCCTGAAGGCCCCTCAACGATGATTCCGCGGCCTGGAGTTTGAAGCGCAACAGCAACTCGTTCGTACTCAACAGGGGCCACAAACGTGTGAGTGGGTACACCTGACTTCTTGAATACTTCATCGATCCGCGGCATTGTGCCTCCCTAGTGTGCGTCGATGATTGTATCTGACGGCTAACGATAAGCGTTTATCTGGCGCGCCACCACAGCAACAGCCACGGCGCGATGCACGGCGCGACCGATAAACCTCGTTGGACAAAAACGCCCGCGGGGTGGTCGCTTTGGGGATTGTTAGCCTGGTCGCGTCGCGTGCGCCACCTTTCGGTCGAGGCACGGCGGTTCGGCGGCGGTGTTCCTGCACGTTGGCCCCGGCGACGGCGCGTACACGTGGCGTTTTTCGTCGCGATGGGGGTGCTTGCGATGACCATCGCCGATCGTTGCCCGCAGTGCGGCCGCACCACGTTGGTCTATGCATTGAACGAGGTGTGGGCGAGCCTGGGCTTCGGCGAGGCCATCCGGCGCGCGTTGCGTTCGTCGCGGCGCTCGTTAGACGCCGAGGCGCTGGTGCGGGCGATGGTGTTCAATCGTCTGTGTGCGGCGGACTCCAAGCTGGGTTGTCTGGAGTGGCTGCAGACGGTGGCGATTCCGGGCATGCCCGAGGCGGTGACGCACGATCAGCTGCTGCGCACGATGGACGCGCTGATGGAGCATGCCGAGGTCATCGAGTCGCGCATCGGCGAGCAGCTGCGACCGATGCTCGACCAGCAGCTTTCGGTGGTGTTCTACGACCTGACCACCGTTCGCATCCACGGCGAGGGTGCCGTGAAGGATGACATCCGCGCCTTTGGCATGAACAAGGAAACCGGCGGCATCGCGCGACAGTTCGTGCTGGGCGTGGTGCAGAGCGCCGAGGGCCTGCCATTGATGCACACCGTGCACGCGGGCAACGTGGCCGAGACCAAGACCCTCAAGGCCATGCTCGATACGGTGCTCGCGCGCTTCGCGGTCGAGCGCGTCATTGTCGTCGCCGATCGCGGTCTGTTGAGTCTCGACAACGTCGAAGAACTTAAGCAGGTGGCGGCGCAGACGCAACGCCAACTGCAGTTCATCCTCGCGGTGCCAGCGCGTCGCTATGCGGAGCTGGGTGGCACCCTCGACGCCATGAATTTTGTTGACGGTTTGGCCGAAGGCCGCTTTGCCGAACACCGACTGGTGGTCGCGCACGATCCGCAGCGCGCGGTTGAACAATCGACCAAGCGACGGCAGCGGATCCAGGAACTGGAAGACTTTGCTGGCAAGCTCGTCGCCAAGCTCGATTCGCAAGACGAGGGCAAGACCGAGCGCGGCCACAGGGCCAGCGATCGAGGTGCGTACAGCCGCTTCCAGCGCGCCGTGAGCGAGGCGGAGTTGAGTCGCTTCATCGAGGCCGATCTCACCGCCGATCGCTTCAACTACACGCTCAACGAAGCCGCCATTGCACGTGCCGAAATATTCGACGGCAAGCTCGTGCTGCTGACCAACGTCGAGGACTTCAGCGCCCAGCAGATCGTGCAGCGCTACAAGAGCCTGGCCGACATCGAACGCGGATTTCGGGTGCTCAAGAGCGATCTGGCGATCGCACCGGTGTTCCACCGTCTACCCGAACGAATCCGCGCCCATGCGCTGATCTGTTTCCTCGCGCTGATCCTGTATCGGGTGATGCGGATGCGGCTCAAGGCCCATGGCCACGCGGCCAGCCCGAAGACCGCGCTCGAGCGGCTGCGCCGCCTCCAGCATCATCGCGCCAGCATCGGCGACAAGGCCTACAGCGGCGTCGGCAAGACCACCCAAGACCAACTCGAATTGTTCGAGGCACTCAAACTCCCAGCACCTGCCAAATCCACCCTGTAGTGTCATTTTTCGCTGTTTGAGGACAGCGATATCAAGGGCTTAGGCGAATAGCTGCGGAACCTGGGGGCTCCACCATCGGCAATTTCGTCGAGCGCGATGCCATTGAGCTGCTGCGCAACATGCGCGACACCGCCGGAAGCGGCGGCGCGGTGCTGCTTGGCTACGATCAGAAGAAAGACCCAACGCTCATCAACACCGCCTACAACGATGCCGAAGTCATCACCGCGGCGTTCACCCTCAACCTGCTGCTAATAGGCGTGGCAACGACTATCCCTTCCGCGGGAGTCTGGCGGACTGAAGCGCCGGCATCCTCAGCAAGAGGCGCCTCAGGCTAGAACGGCGGCGAGCGCATCTTGATGACGGCGATGTCCGCGGCCGGAACCGATACCTTGGCGGCATCGAACGACGGACGGCCGAAGCCCTCGGGATTGTTGGAAAAGCCGTAAGGCTCGCGCGGAATAATGCCCAGGAAACGGTTCATGCGGGCGTTGCCGTCCAGATCCTGGTAGACCGCCAGCGCGTAGTCACCCGCCGGCAATCCGTAGAACTCGATGATCTGGGTCTGGCCCAGCACCGGTGCCACCTGGCCGCGCACCATGCCGCTGTCGGTCAACCAATGGTCGGCCGCATGGTAGAGGGCGACTCGGAGCGCGCCTTCGCAGCACAGCAGATCTTGAACCTCGATCTCCAGCGCATAGTCGCCC
>JBGSKT010000300.1:0-3198 GCA_041741075.1 Lysobacterales bacterium | reverse complement strand
GGCGCGAGCTGGTCGACGATCCCGCGCTGGCCCTGGCGCCCGGGCAGATCCGCAATTCCAACGGGCCATTTCTGGCCGCCGGGCTGCGGGCGGCCGGAGCCGAGGTGGTGTATCAGGAAACGGTTGGCGATTCTGCAGCGGACTTCATCGCCGCGCTCGCGCATGCCCTGGATCTCGGCGCCGAGTTGCTGATCAGCACCGGTGCGGTGTCGATGGGGCGCCATGATTTCGTGCCGACGGCGCTGGAACGGATCGGCGCTGAGCCGCGTTTCCACAAGGTGGCGATCCGTCCGGGCAAGCCCTTGCTGTATGCGCGTCTGGCCGCTGGCCAGCAGTTCTTCGGTTTGCCCGGCAACCCGGTTTCGACCGCGGTCGGTCTGCGTTTTTTTGTCGAGCCGGCCCTGCGTGCGCGGCTCGGCATGGTGCCGGAGACGCCGCTTGCGCTGCCTTTGGCTGCGCCCTTGCGCAAGCGGCCTGGCCTGCAGCATTTCCTCAAGGCGGTTGTCGGTCTGGATGCACAAGGACGCCTGCAGGCGCAGGTGCTCGCCGGGCAGGAATCCTTCCGGATCTTGCCGCTGGTGGCGGCCAATGCCTGGGCCACGGTGCCGGCCGCGAGCGGCGATCTAGGCGCTGCCGAGCGGGTCTCGGTATATGCTTTGTCGCATGGCGCCGGATGGACGGCGAAGGAGACGGTGGATGCGGGTTGAGCTTGCCCTGTTCGGTGCTTTTCGACAGTTCGACCCGGGCGCCCGGATCGAACTCGAGCTGGTCAATGATGCCCGCGTCGCCGATCTGCGCCTGGCTTTTGCCGGCTATGCCGCGGCGCATTGGCCCGGATTCAGCCCCGGCCTGCTCGCGCGTTCGGCATTCGCCAGCGAGCGCGAGGTATTGCGCGAATCCGAGCCGATCCCGGCGGACCGGCGCGTGGCGGTACTGCCGCCGGTGAGTGGCGGATGAAACAGCCGGCGAGCCAAGTTGCGATCAGCGATATCGGTCGCGCCCGCCTCGACCCGGCGGCCGCCATCGAATTCGTCTCGGCGCCGGGCTTCGGCGGCGTAAGTGTGTTCGTCGGCCGGGTGCGTGATCACAACCACGGCCGGGCGGTGACCGGGGTCAGCTATGACCTGTTCGACGCGCTGGCCTTGCAGCGCTTTGCCGAAATCGTCCGCGAAGTCGAAGCCGAATTCGGCCCGGCGCTACGACTGTACGTCGATCATGCCCGGGGCCGACTGGCGGTGGGCGATCTGGCGGTGCTGGTGGCCGCCGGCACTCCGCATCGTGACGAGGCGTTCCGCGCCTGCCGCGCCCTGATCGAGGCGGTCAAGCACCGCGCGCCGATCTGGAAGCAGGAACACTACGCCGATGGCGACAGCGCCTGGAGCGAAGGCTGTTCGCTTTGTCACCCCGATGATCCGGCGGCCGACGTTGATCGCCCGCCCCGACCGGCGCACACCCATGCCCACTGACAGGCCCGTCGAAGCGAGCGCTGGCAGCGCCGCGTTCAAATTGCAACTGGCCGGGCAGAGCCTGCGCTTTCGCCTCGACGAAAACGCGCTGGCCAGGCTGCTGGCTGGGGACACCCTTAGCGATCACACCCGACTCGACGCCGGCCAGGACTTTACCCGCAGTCTGTGCCTCGGCGCTGGCTGCGAACCCGGGTTGCAGATCGAAGGCAGCGACTGGCGGCTGCAGTTGCCCGCCGAAACGGTCCGCGCCTATGTCGCCCGGCTGCCCTGCCGCGAAGGGCTGGCGTTCACCCTGAAAGCAGCGCCGGGCTGTACCCTCGACATCCGCTTTGAAGTGGATGTACGGGATAGTCGGCGGGCACGGTCCAGAAGACCGACCGCAGAGGACAGAAGATAGAAGTCAGTTGGAGCCGTCGCCCCGGCGAAGGCCGGGGCCGTTCAGAGGACAGAGGACAGAAGACAGACGACGGAGGACAGAAAGCCGTCGCCCCGGCGAAGGCCGGGGCCCAGCGGTGACCGTTTCGGCCTGCTTGGGAACTGGGTCCCGGCGTTCGCCGGGACGACGTTTTTCCCCTTCCCATTCCCCCATTCCCCATTCCCCCCATGCTCAATATCAGCCAAGCCGCTCAGCAACACTTTCTGCGCATCCTCGAACAGCAGGGGATTCCCGGGCTCGGCATCCGCCTGTCCGCAGTCCATGCCGGTACCGCCCGGGCCGATTGCCGGCTCGAGTTCTGTGAACCGGGTGATTTGCTCGGTGATGAGTGGTCGCAGGAATGCCAGGGTTTCGTCCTCTACGTCGCCGCCGACAGCACCGCTTACCTCGATGCCGCCGAGATCGATTTTCAGTCTGGCGCCGCCGGTGGCCAGTTGAGCATCCGCGCGCCCGGGCTCAAGGGGAAGGTGCCCGCGGCCGATGCCAGTGTGGTCGAGCGCGTACGGCATATTCTCGAAACCGAAATCACCCCGATGCTGGCCAGCCACGGCGGCCGGGTAGCCTTGGAGGCCGTCGAAGCCGACGGCATGGTGGTGCTGCGCTTCGGCGGCGGTTGCCACGGCTGCGGCATGGTCGATGTCACGCTGCGCGAAGGTATCGAAAAGACGCTGAAAGAGCGCATTCCGGAAATCGCCGGCGTCCGCGATGCCACCGACCACGCGCAGGGCGCCGCCCCGTATATGAAGCGCTGAGGTACCTATCGATTCGTCGGCCGGTGTTCGCAGGCTGGCGGTGAGCGTAGCGAACCCCAGCGGAGTTACCGCATCGCGATGATGCCCGCTGGGGTTCCTCCGGATCGAGTCCGGGAAAAAACCAACGAGCGAATCATAAGCGCTGGAGTTCGCTACGCTCACCGCTAGCCTACGCTACGGTCCCGCCATGATCCGCCGATTCGCCCAAGGCCTGCGCCAAAGCCTGTTGATCCGGTTGGCAGGCTTCTATTTGCTGATTTCGCTGCCGACCTTGTTGCTGGTCGAGATCGCGGTGCTCAGTGTCGAGTTCGGCGAGTTCACGCGGGCGGCCGATACCGGCCTGTTGCTGCCGGCGCTGCGCGCGGAATCCGATCGCCTGGGCGCGCAGGCTGCGGCCGGTGCCGATGCGATTACTTTGGCGCGCGAACTTGCGGCCTGGTTGCAGGTGCTGGAGCGGCCGCAACGAGTGCGGCAGCGACGCGGTCGCGATGTGCTGCGCGAGTTGAGTCCCGAGCCGCTCCGGGCGGTGCTGCTCGATCGCGAT
>JBGSKT010000299.1:0-3489 GCA_041741075.1 Lysobacterales bacterium | reverse complement strand
TGGTCGCCGCCGAGAATGCGAGCCCGGTGCTGGCGATGACCACGATCACGGTGGCCGCGACGCCGCCCGCACCGGTGCCCCTGCCGGTGCGGGTGTGGCCGCCCGGAGCGAGCCGTATGGATTCGCTTTGGCTGCTGATCGAGCCACCGGGATTTTGCGATCGGTTCGAGCCGGCGCCCTTCATCGAAGAGAGTGTGAGTCTGGTGATACGACATACGCCGCAGGCGTGCAGCGGCGACCCGGGGCCGCCGCGACTGCATGCGGTTCGGCTCGGAAGCAGCCAGCCACAGGACACGCTCAAGCAACTATGGTTGCCGCAAACCGACGATATGACCTCCTCGGATCTGGTCGGCGCATTGCGATTCCAGGTGCATGATCGCTTGTCGCCGCGCCTGGGCGGGCTGTGGTTCAACCCGGATCAGTCCGGGCATGGCATCAGCCTGCACCTGCTGCCGGATGGTCAGGTGTTGCTGCTGTGGTTCGTGTTCGATCAAACCGGCAACCCAGCCTGGGTGCTGGGCCTGGGCGGACAGTCCGGGCAGACCGCCAGCCTGGACGCCAGCTTCACCCGTGGCGGCCGCTTCCCGCCGGCTTTCGATGCCGATGCGGTGGTGCGCGAATTCTGGGGCACGATCGAACTCGAGTTCAGTTCCTGCGACAGCGCGGTGATGCGCTGGCAGTCCGGTTTTCCCGGTTTCAACGATGGCCAGATCGCCCTGCAGCGGCTGGCCAGCGAGGCCGAGCACGATTGCGACGGGCCGCCCGCGGACAGCGAGCTGGTGCCGGACTGGTATCAGGGACCGGGCAGCTATTTCCGCCTGCCCTGACCGCACTCGCGACAGCGAGCGAGAGCTGGATCAAGCGCCGGTGCGCAACAGCGCTTCCAGTCGATCAGCCGGCAGCGCTTCGCTGAACAGAAAGCCCTGCAACTGGTCGCAGTGCATGGCGCGCAGTAGGTTGGCCTGCTCGCTGGCATCGACGCCCTCGGCGACCACTTTCAGGCCGAGCTGGTGCGCCATCGACACGATGGTCGAGACGATGGTCAGGTCGGCCGGCTTGCTGGCCATGCCGGTGATGAACGAGCGGTCGATCTTTAGCGTGTCGAGCGGCAGTCGCGCGATGTACAGAAGGGATGAATAACCGGTGCCGAAATCGTCGATCGCAATGCCGACGCCCTGGTCCCTGATCTCGCCGAGCACGCCGACATTGCGCTCGACCCGGGACATCAGGATGCTCTCGGTGATTTCAAGATCGAGCCCGTGGCGGCCGTCGCCGGCGGCCGCGATTACGGCGCGCACATTCCCGGCAAAATCGCCATGCTGCAACTGCAGGGCCGACACGTTGACCGCGACCCGTGGCGCGCGCAGGCCCAGGTCGCACCAGCGGCGATAATCGCTGACCGCCTGTTGCATCACCCAGGTGCCGACTTCGAGGATCAGGCCGGTATCTTCGAGCAGATCGATGAAGGTCGCCGGCAAAACCAGACCGCGCTCGGGGTCCTGCCAGCGCAGCAGCGCTTCGACGCCGGTGATGACGCCGCTGCGGGCGTCGTATTTAGGCTGATAGTGCAGCACGAACTGTCGGCGCTCGGTGGCTACCCGCAATTTGCTTTCCAATGCAACCATCGCCGCCACTTCGCTGTTCATCCCGGGTGCGTGGAAGGCGACCCGCTCGGCGGTGCTCTTGGCGTCTTTGAGTGCGGCCTGGGCATCGCGCAGCAGTCCCTCGGCTTCCGCCCCGCGCTGGTCCGCATAGGCAATACCGGCCTGCGCGATCAGGCGGATTTCGTGGCCTTCGCATTCGAAGGCCAGACCAAAACAGTCGTCGAGGATCGTGCGCACACTGGCGGCCAGCTCCAAGGGTTCGGCGCAGCCGCTGACCAGAAACGCAAAGCGGTCGGCCTCGATGCGCGCCAGCAGGGACGGCTCCGGAACGCAGGTGGCCAGGCGCTGGCCGATCAGGGCCAGCACCCGGTCGCCGGTGGCGCGTCCATAACTGTCGTTGATCAGACTAAAGCGCGCCACGCACAGCAGCACCAGGGCCAGCGGCTGCCCGCCGCGCTCGGCGGATTCGGCCAGGCGTTGGCTGAACAGGGCGCGGTTGGCGAGCCCGGTCAGTGGATCGAAACGGGCCAGAAAATCGATCTGTTCCTGCTGGCCGATGTGCTCCAGTGCAAAGCTCACGTCTTCGGCCAGCTCATTGAGCAGGCCGAGTTCGTCGGCGTCGAAGAAATCGCTTTCGCGGCTGATCAGGGTCAGGGTGGCGCCGACTTCGCCGTTGACCAGCAGGGGCATTGCGATCACCGAGCGGTAGCCACGCTCGATCACCCGGCGCGCACGTTCACTCAGCGCCGGCAGGTTCAGAATATCGTTGCTGTACGCGGCGCGGCGGGTGCTGACTGCCTGCGGAATCAGTCCGCCGTCTTCGGCCCGGTCCATCTGCACCGGCCTGCTGTCGGCGAGGACGTAGTCGGCCAGCTCGCCGGCCCAGGCCACCGGATACAGTTCGCGGACTTCGTGATCGACCGCATCGATCCAGGCGGCGCCAAATTGTCCGACCTGCACCGCGATCCGGCAGGTTTCCTCGAACAGATGCTGGCGCACGCTGGCGCGCACGATCAGGGTGTTCACCCCGGACAACACGGCGTGCATGCGATTGAGTCGAAACAAACGCTGTTCCTGATGCTTGCGCTCGCTGATATCGCGCACCGTGGACAGGATGCACAGGCCGCTTTCCGAGTGGATCGGGCTGAGGCTGATCTCGACCGGAATAGTCGAACCATCGCAATGCTGGGCGTTGAGTTCCCGATTCTTGCCGATCGGGGTGATCTGTGGCGAACGCATGTATTGGTGTCGCAAATGGGCGTGCTGACTGCGCTGCATCGCCGGCACCAGCAGTTCGATGCTCTGGCCGAGCAACTGCTCGCGCCCGAATCCGAACAGGGCTTCGGCACGGGCGTTGACCAGCACGATGCGGCCGTCCGGATCGCTGAGCAGCATCGCATCCGGGGCGCTTTCGAGCAGGGTGCGGAAGCGCTGCTCCTCCATCTGCCGGGCGACGTCGGCACGCTGTACCGAGCGCGCGTAGCCAAAGATGACCGCGGCCAGCACGGTAATCTCGACCGCGGTGATAATCGCCGCGCCAAAGGCGCTGTCGTAGCTGCCGGCGCGCTCGCCAAACAACTGCAATATCCCGATCACGGCCGGCAAAAGTATCGCGACCGGGATCAGCCGCCGGGCGATTGCGGCGCCGGCATCATTGGCTATGAACAGCGCCATGGCACCGCGTTCGGGGCGGGCGAACAGCAACCCGAGAGCAAGCACCAGCAGGGTGATGGCGCCGTGTACCGCGGTCCGGCTGAGTGGTTCGACGCCGGCCAGTGAAGTACTGCCGAAGCTGTAGCCGAGCGCCGGCAGCAAGGCCAGGGCAAAAATCGCCAGCGCCAGCCATTGCGCCGGTGGCCAGCCGCGGCGGCGGTCGGCGTCGAGC
>JBGSKT010000298.1:0-7796 GCA_041741075.1 Lysobacterales bacterium | reverse complement strand
ATCGGGTGCGCATCGCCAGCGTGACCCGCGGCACCCTGGTTCGCGACGCCGTAGTCAACGGCCGCACCGTGGCGGCGGTCAGCCCGACCCTGTACGCGCCCGCGGCCGGCACCATCAGCCTGCGCATCGTGGCCGGTGATTCGGTACGCCGTGATCAGGAACTGGCCCGCATCGATTCGCCAACGCTGACCAATGAACTGCAGCGCGAGCAGTCCATGCAGGCACAGTTGGAGGCCGAAGTAGCACGCCAGCGGATACGCGCCCAGAAAGCCGAACTGCTGGCCCGCCGCGACGCCGACGAGAGTGCGCTGGCCCAACGCGCGGCTGAGCGCGAGCTGCAGCGGATTCAGCGAGGCTTCGAGCTCGGCGCGCTGCCCGAAATCGACCTGCTCAAAGCGAAGGACAGTTTGCGCGCCACCGAGATTCGCGCCGCACACGCCGGCCAGGCCGCCCAGCTCGAAGGCGAGGATGTCGGGCTGGCATTGAAGACCAACCAGCAGCAACTCGAACGACAGCGCCTGATCGTGGCCAACCTGTTGCGCCAGGTCGAGGAACTCAGCATCCGCTCGCCGGTGGATGGCGTGATCGGCACCCTGTCGGTGGCCGAGCGCGCGGTGCTGGCGGCCAACGCGCCCCTGCTTACCGTGGTCGATCTGTCGCGGCTGGAAGTGGAACTGGAAGTACCCGAAAGTTACGCCGATGATCTGGGGATCGGTCTGGTCGCCGAAGTCGCCATCGGCACCGCGACAGTACGCGGCAAGCTCACCGCCCTGTCGCCGGAAGTGGTCGATCACCGGGTGCTGGCCCGGATCCGCTTCGACGACGCGCAGCCGGCCGGCCTGCGCCAGAACCAGCGGGTCAGCGCGCGCATCCTGATCGACGAAAAGCCCGATGTGCTGATGTTGCCGCGCGGCCCCTTCGTGGAAAGCGAAGGCGGCCGCTTTGCCTATGTCATGGAGGATGGCATCGCCGTGCGCCGTCCGATCGAGCTCGGTGCGACCAGTGTCAGCGCGGTGGAAATCCGCTCGGGACTGCGGCTTGGCGACCGCGTGGTGGTCGCTGGAACCGACAGTTTCGGGAACGCCGAGCGCATCGCCATCAACCGATAACCGCAGTCCCTCTTCAAACCAGGAAGCAAACATGCTCAAAATGACCCGGCTCAGCAAGATCTACCGTACCCGGATGATCGAAACCCACGCCCTGCGCGGATTCGACATCCACGTCCGCGAAGGCGAGTTCGTCGCGGTCACCGGGCCCTCTGGCTCGGGCAAGACGACTTTCCTCAATATCGCCGGCTTGCTGGAGGATTTCAGCAGTGGCAACTATTTGCTGGACGGCGTCGACGTCAGCGGAATAGACGACAACGCCCGCTCGCGGCTGCGCAACGAGAAGCTGGGCTTCATCTTTCAGGGCTTCAACCTGATTCCGGATCTCAACCTGTTTGACAACGTCGATGTGCCACTGCGCTACCGCGGCTTTGCTGCCGCCGAACGCCGACGCCGGATCGAGCAGGCGCTGGAGCAGGTCGGCCTGGCCTCGCGCATGCGTCATTACCCGGCTGAACTGTCTGGTGGTCAGCAGCAGCGGGTGGCGATTGCTCGGGCGCTGGCCGGAACGCCGCGCCTGCTGTTGGCCGACGAACCCACCGGCAATCTGGATTCGCAGATGGCGCGCAGCGTGCTCGAACTGCTCGAGGCGATCAATGCCATGGGCACCACCATCGTCATGGTCACCCACGACCCGGAACTGGCTGCCCGCGCCCAGCGCAACGTGCATATCGTCGATGGTCAGGTCACCGACGTGATGCACGAGACGGCAATGCGCGCTGTCGAACGGATCGACGCATCCATGCACAGCAACGCCTGAGGATCTGGCCATGTTCCGCTATTACCTGCAACTGGGCTTTCGCAGCCTGCGCCGCAATCCGGTGCTGACCCTGCTGATGGTGATCACGCTGTCGGTCGGCGTCGCCGCCAGCATGTCAACTTACACCGTGCTGCACATGATGAGTGGCGACCCGATCCCGAACAAAAGCGATCGCCTGTTCGTGCCGCAAATCGACACCGGCAACATGATCGGCTACACCGCCGGCGAAGAGCCGGACGACCAACTGAGCTATCCGGATACCCAGCGGCTGCTGGCCAGCGGCCAGGGCGTGCGACGCACGGCGATTTTCGGCATCAATAGCGCGATCACCCCCGAGCGTGCCGACATGGCGCCGCTGCTGACCGACGGGGGCGCCACCACCAGCGATTTCTTCGCTATGTTCGAGGTGCCGTTCCGTTACGGCAATCCGTGGCATGCCGAAGACGACGCGCGCAACAGCGATGTGATCGTACTGTCGCGCGCGACCAGCGAGAAGCTGTTCGGCGATGTCGATCCGGTGGGCCGCGAGCTCAAGCTGGGCGATGCCAGCTATCGCGTGGTCGGCGTGCTCGGCGAATGGGAACCGCTGCCGCGCTATTACCGCATAATCAATGGCAATGGCGGCGCATTTGCCGGCAGCGACGACTTCTTCATTCCGTTTTCCGCCGCGGTCCGGCACGAAAAGCGCAACAGCGGCAACAACAATTGCAGCGGCGATGCGCCCGCGGCGGGCTATGCCGGCTGGATCGCTTCGGATTGCACCTGGATACAGTTCTGGTTCGAGGGCGCCAGCGCCGACGACCAGTTCGTCATCAAGGCGTGGCTGGACAACTATGCCGCCGAGCAACTCCGTCTGGGCTGGCTCAAGCGGCCGGTGAACACGCGCTTGCGCAACACCATGCAGTGGCTTAAGCACCTGGAAGTGGTCGGTCGCGACAGCCGCATCCAGGCGTGGTTGGCGTTCGGCTTTCTGCTGGTGTGCCTGGTCAACACGGTAGGTTTGTTGTTGGCGAAGTTCTCAGCACGCGCCGGCGAGGTGGGCGTGCGCCGCGCACTCGGCGCCACCCGTCGCGAGATCTTCCACCAGTACCTGATCGAGGCCTCGGTAGTGGGGCTGGTGGGCGCGGCGTTGGGGCTGGCACTGAGCTTTGCCGGGCTGTGGCTGATCAGCAAGCAATCGGGGGCAATGGCGGCGGTGGCGCGGATGGACTGGACGATGCTGCTCGCCACCGTGCTGCTGTCGGTGCTGGCCAGTTTGATCGCCGGTTTCCTGCCGACCTGGCGCGCCTGTCAGGTGCGGCCGGCCCTGCAACTTAAATCGCAGTGAGGAAAACGCTCATGGAAATCCGTCCCATCGTCTCGGCGCTGCTGCGCAACAAGACCGGTGCCTTGCTGATCGCGGCACAGATCGCACTCACCCTGGCCATCGTCAGCAATGCCGCCTACATCATTCGTGATCGTGTCGCGGTGTCCTCGCGCCCCTCCGGTATCGACGACGAATCCCGTATCTTCAACATAACCGTGGGTTCAATCGACAAGCCTGACGATGCGATAGCCCAGCAAAAGCGGGAAGAGCAGTTGTTGGCGGCGCTTCCCGGAGTGGAGTCGGTGGCGTCTTCCAATCAGGTCCCACTGGGCCAGAGCGGCTGGAACATGAGCCTGTTCCTGGACAAGGCCCAAACCGAGTCCAGCGCCCATATGGCGTTCTACTTCACGCCGGGGCCGCTGGTGAAGACTCTCGGACTGAAACTGATCGAGGGGCGCGACCTGATCGAGGCCGATGTCGACGAGATCGACATGGGTAATGACAACCGGCTGGGACATGTGGCCGTAATCAGCCAGGCGTTGGCACGCAAGTTGTTTCCTGGCGGCGAGTCCGCGACCGGCGAGCATGTATTCGTCGGCAACGCCGCCGACGCGCCGGAATACGAGATTGTTGGCGTGGTGGAGCGCTTGCAGAGCCCGTGGTCGCAACACGGTGACGACGGCGAGTATTCGTTGATCACCGCCATTCGCCCGATCGAGTCGTATGCCAATTACATCGTGCGTACGGCGCCGGGACAGGTCGATCGCGTCATGCGCGACGCCGAGGCGGCGCTCACCCGGCCCGGTAGCGACCGCCAGGTGATCGATAAGCAGACCATGACCGAGACTCGCGAGCAACGCTACCGCGCCGACAGCGCGATGGTGTGGATGCTGGTGACCGTAACCGTGCTGCTGTTGCTGGTAACGGCGTCGGGCATTGTCGGCATGGCCACGCTGTGGGTAAACCAGCGCCGCAAGCAGATTGGCGTGCGCCGGGCGCTGGGTGCCCGTCGTTTCGATATCCTGCGTTATTTCCTGACCGAGAACCTGTTGATAAGCAGCGCCGGTATTGCACTCGGCTGCGTGCTGGCCCTGGCGCTCAACCAACTGCTGGTCAGCCGCATGGAACTGGCGCGGCTGCCTTTGGGCTATCTTGGTGGCGGTTCGCTGGCGCTGTGGTTGCTAGGCGTGGTGGCCGTCTACGGACCAGCTTGGCGGGCGGCGGTGATTTCGCCAGCCATCGCAACGCGCAGCGCATGAGCCTCGGCTCGGTAAATCAACCAGGAGTGCCGTGCATGAACAATTTGATCCGGGTCGCCGTCTTGCTGGCGTCGCTGCTGCCGCTCACGGTCCTGGCCCAGGATTCACCTGACCCGCCCGATCACCTGTCGAGCGCCGAACTGGAGCGTACACTGACCGCGCTGGATGCGGCGTTATTCGATGCCTACAATCGTTGCGACCTGGGGGCCTTCCGGGCGCTGCTGGCGGACGACCTGGAGTTCTACCACGACCAGGGTGGGGTGATGCGTTCACCGGACGCGGTCACCACCGCGGTGCGGGACAATATCTGTGGCAAGGTGCGCCGCGAACTGGTGCCGGGGACACTGGAGATCGATCCGATCGCCGGCTTCGGCGCGATCGAGACCGCCAGCCATCGCTTCTGCGAGCTTGCCAGCGGCAAATGCGTGGGTATAGCCCGGTTCCTGCATGTCTGGAAATACCAGGATGGGCACTGGCTGGTCAGCCGAATCGTCAGCTATCGGCATCGTCCCTGGTCCGATGCGGACCCGACGCCATGATCGACTGCATTTTCTTTCGTTGAGCCACCTACATGCCAACCATTCTGGTGATCGACGACAATCCGGCCGTGGCCACCGCGCTGGAAGTGTTGTTTTCCCTGAACGATGTGCAGACCATCCGTGCATCCAGCCCGGCGCAAGGGCTGGCGCTGCTGGCAACGCATAGCGTCGATCTGGTCGTGCAGGACATGAATTTCAGCGCCGACACCACATCGGGGGAAGAGGGCGTGGTCCTGTTTCGCGCGATCCGCGATCGTCATCCAGACTTGCCGGTGATCCTGCTCACCGCCTGGATCCACCTCGAGAGTGCGGTGGAACTGGTGCGCACGGGCGCGGCGGATTATCTGGCCAAGCCCTGGGACGATCGCAAACTGACCGCCACGGTAAATAATCTGCTGGAACTCGGCCAGGCCCAGCGTACGCTGCAACACAGCGAGCGTCAGGCGCTCCGTCGCCGCCATCAGCTCGACTTGCAATTCGACCTGTGCGGCATGGTGTTCGCCGACCCGGCCACGGAACGGGTGATTGCGTTGGCCGGGCAGGTCGCCCGGGCACCGGTTCCGGTGCTGATCCGTGGCCCGAATGGTGCCGGCAAAGAGGGTATCGCCCGTATCATCCAGGCCAATTCCAGTGTTGCCGCTGGGCCGTTCGTCACGCTGAACTGTGGTGCCTTGCCGGCCGAGCTGATCGAGGCCGAATTGTTCGGCGCCGAGACGGGCGCGTATACCGGCGCCAACAAGCCCCGCGAAGGAAAATTCGAGGCGGCCGATGGTGGCACCCTGTTTCTCGATGAAATCGGCAACCTGCCTCTGGCCGGCCAGATGAAGTTGCTGCGTGTACTGGAGACCGGCCGTTTCGAGCGACTGGGCTCGAACCGCGAACGCCAGGTTTCGGTGCGCGTGCTGAGCGCCAGCAATGCCGATATCGCCGCGATGATCCGCGCCGGACAATTCCGCGAGGACTTGTACTACCGGCTCAACCTGATTGAACTGTGGCTGCCACCGCTGGCCGAGCGGGTCGGCGACATCGAACCACTGGCCCGGCATTTTCTGACGCCGGGCAAGCAGCTCGGCGATGCGGCGTTGGGTGCATTGCAGCGACATTCCTGGCCGGGCAATGTGCGCGAGCTCAAGAATGTGATCCAGCGCGCCTGCCTGCTTGGCGCCGGCAACACGATCGGCATCCAGGACCTGGTGCTGGGAGCCGCCGTGCCGACATCGACGCCGACCACGGACGGCGAACCCGACCGCGCCAGCATCGAGACGGCACTGAGCGCGGCCGCCGGCAATATCAGCCAGGCCGCGAGCATGCTGGGCTTCAGCCGGCAGGCACTGTACCGACGCATGGAACGGCTCGGCCTGTCACGCGGATGAGTCGATGATGCCGCGACCGCGACCGCGTTTCTCCCTGGCCGGCAAGCTGGCGCTGGTGCTGGCGCTGTGGACCCTGCTGTGGCTGGGCGCATTGTTGCTGTTGTCGCGGCTATGGCCGAACCAGATGTTGCTGATGCTGACCGGTCTCAGCGTGGTGATGCTGGGCGCGGTGCTCGCCTTCAGTCGCCGGCTGCTGGACCCGGTGCTGGCCCTGTTCCGCGCCCTGGGCGGAACGGTGGCCAGCTATCGCGACAACGACTTCAGCTTTGGCATCGTCTGGCGTGGCAATGATGAACTGGGCGATCTGGTTGACGCCCACAATGCGCTGGGTGACGCGCTGCGCGAGCAGCGTCTGGGCCTGGTGCAGCGCGAACTGCTGCTGGACACCATGGTGCAGAACACGCCGGTGGCGATGTTGTTGATCGAATCCGGCGGCCACATCGTCTACGCCAATCTGGCGGCCCGCAGGCTGCTTCATGGCGGACGCAGGCTCGAAGGCCGACTGCTCGCCGATCTGGTGGCAGACGCGCCACTGCCGTTGATCGACGCACTGGCTAGCGGCAAGGACACCTTGTATTCGGTGGGTCGGGCCGGTGCCCGGGACGATCAGGCCGAGGAAGAGGAAGTCGTCCATCTGGCACGGCGGCAATTCTTGCTCAACGGCCGTCCGCATGAATTGTTACTGCTGCGACCGATGACCAGCGAGCTGCGCCGACAGGAGGTTCAGACCTGGAAAAAGGTGATCCGGGTGATCAGCCACGAGCTGAACAATTCGCTGGCGCCAATCGCATCGCTGGCGCATTCGGGTGGCGAGCTGATCCGACGCGGTCAGCATGAGCGGATGGTGTCGATATTTTCCACCATCGAGGAACGCGCACAACACCTGCACAGCTTCATCGATGGCTATGCCCGTTTCGCCAAATTGCCCACGCCCCGGCTGGAACCGGTGAGCTGGCCGGCGCTGATCGATCGGCTGCGCAATCAGATCGCCTTTTCGCTAGTGGATACCCTGCCGGCCACGCCGGTCCGGATCGACGCGGCACAAATCGAGCAGGCGCTGTTGAACGTGCTGAAAAACGCCCACGAATCGGGTTCCAGTCCGGACCAGGTGATGTTGTCGGTGCGAACGCAGGGCCGGCTTGCACGGGTCGATATTGCGGATCGGGGCAGCGGCATGAGTGCGGCCGTGCTGGCCAGTGCCCTGGTGCCGTTCTATTCCACCAAGCGCAGTGGCACCGGCCTTGGCTTGGCCCTGACCCGCGAAATCATCGAAGCGCACGGCGGCAGTATCGCGCTCGCCAATCGGCCGGGCGGCGGACTGGTCGTCAGCCTGCTGCTGCCGGGTTAGCAGTCGGTCGGAATTTCCTGGTGGAGCGCGGTAAATCCGGCAGGCTGCTAGTGGGCCGCGGTCGCGGCGCCCCCGGAGTCTAGTCGGCTGGCCAGGCGTTCGGCG
>JBGSKT010000297.1:0-1614 GCA_041741075.1 Lysobacterales bacterium | reverse complement strand
GCCGAGGCGGTGGCCTTGCAGTACGCGGCGGCGTCGCGCTGAGCCTCCGCTCCCCCGGCATCAAGCCCCGGGCTTTTGCCCGGAAATCACCGGCACCTGCCACAGCGCGTAGTTGGGCGGGGTTTCGATTGCCGCGATCATGCTGTCCATGTCGGCGATCACCGCTCTAGCGCTGCGTCCGCTGGCTTCGGCCAGCACCCCCGCGTAGCCATCGCGCCAGGCCCGGAACACGCCGGCCAGGGTCGGGCGGGCCACGCGCAGGGTGTCGATCACCAGATAGTCGGCGGCGATGTGCTGATAACCGGCGTTGGCGAGCAGAGCGGGGGAATGCCGGCCGATGCGGCCATCGCAACCGATGCTGGCCAGATAGGCGACCGCGTGCTGGTTCCAGAAGCGGTCCGGGTCGAAGCGATCGGCCGGCAGATGGATCATGCCGTAGTCTTCCGAAAGCAGGTGCAGCCAGCCGCCGGGCCGCAGCACGCGGGTGAACTCGGCCAGCACCAGGGCAAAATCCGGCACCGCCTGCGACACGTGCCTACAGACCAGCAGATCGACACTGTTGTCGGCCAGCGCCAGCGCGAAGGCGTCGCCCAGGCGATAGTCGATGCGCGCCGCCAGCGCCGCGCTGTCGCGGCGCGCGATCGTCAGATTGGATTCCAGAATATCCAGACCGATCACCTGCGCCTCGGGATACAGCGCGGCCAGGCGCCGGCTGATCTCGCCGGTGCCGCAGCCGACATCGACGATGCGGATCGCACCGGCCAAGTGATAGCGCGCAAACAGCGGCTGCTCCTGCGGCCAGATCGCCGTGGCCTGAAAGCCGAGGTTGCGCACCATCGACGCGTCGCCCATTTGTTCGGCCTGCGGATTACGATCGCTGTGCATTGGCGTTGCTCGGTGGGCGCCGATCAGCTCGGCCGATCCGTGCATCGTAGCGCCGAGCAACGATCCCAACCGCTCGCCAGGGTCGTTCTGTCGCACGCTGTCGTACGCAGTCGGAGTACGCAGTCGGAGTTGACAGGGCCTTCGGCGCTCCCGTAGGCTAGCGCGATGCCCCGTTTCCCCTCCCGCACCATGCGGTTTCTGCGCCTGAGCGCCCTGATGTTGCTCGTGCTGAGCATCATGGCCCGGCCCATGGTGGAGCAGCATGGCGAAATCCACGAGGTTGAACACGCCGTGCTGGCTGCCGCGGATAAGGACCACGGGCACGACCCTGCCGACCACGACCCGGCCAGCGACCCCGACCACACCAAGGGCATCCACAGCCTGATGCACCATGCCGAATGCGGGGCCATTGCCGCGCTCGGGACTTCCTGGGCCGTGGTGTTGGCGACCCCGCCGGCCGCTGCGCCGCCGTTGCCTGAAGCGTCTGCGCCAAGGCTCAGCATTCCGGTGACGCCGTTCCGACCTCCCATCGCCTGATCGACGTTCGGCCGCGCTGACGCGGCCCGCTCTCTGTCGTCCGTCGATCCCGGAGGTTTACCGTGAAATCGCGTTACCTGCTTGCCCTGGCATTGGCCGGGGCGTGCGGCTTGGTCCCGTTGGGCCAGGCCGCCGAACCCCTGCGTCTTCCCGCGGCGGTCGCCCGCGCCTTGTCCGCAAACCCCACCGTCG
>JBGSKT010000296.1:0-8942 GCA_041741075.1 Lysobacterales bacterium | reverse complement strand
CCCGATCGCGGCCGTTGCGCTTGGCGGCGTAGAGCGCCTCGTCGGCGGCGGCGATCATCAGCGACAACGACGGCTGGCTGAGACTGCCGAGCATCACCAGGCCGATGCTGGTGGTCAACTGGATCGGCTGGTCATCCAGCGTGACCATGCGTTCGGACAGGGCGAGGCGCAGGCGCTCGGCGATGGTCAGCGCGCCGGCCGCCGACTCATCATCCAGCGCCACCACGAATTCTTCGCCGCCATAGCGTCCGAGCAGGGTGCCCTCGCGCAGGGTGTCTTTGAATACCCGCGCCACTTCGGTCAGCACACGGTCGCCGAACTGGTGACCGAAGCTGTCATTGATCGGCTTGAAGCGGTCGATATCGATCAACATCACCGCCATTTCGCGGCCATTGGCGGTCGCGCGCTGGTACATGTCGGCCAGGGCGCGCAGCAGATAACCGCGGTTGTAGACCTGGGTCAGCGGGTCGAAGGTAGCCGCCTGGTAGAGCTCGCTGGCTTGCTGGGTCAGCCGTTCATTGGCCCGGCGCAACGCCAGATCCTGTGCGGATATGGCTTGGTTGCGTTCGGCCAGGTTGCGGTTCAGCCGGCGCACTTCACGCAGCCGCCAGAACAGGGCGCCGACCACCGCCAGGAGTCCGATCAGGGTGCCGGCGGCGATGCGCTGGCGCAGGGCTTCGGTGCGCAGGCTGAGCGCCTTGACCTGGTTGTCCATGCGCAGGATCTGCATCTGGCTGGCGTTGCTTTCGCGTTCCTGCTTGAACTCGAGGATGGCCAGGCGTCGCGCCGAGGTCAGGCCGAGCAATTCCTCGCGCAGGGCGGCGCGCAATCGGGCGAAGCCAAGCGCCTCGGCGGTGGCGTCTCGCTTTTCCAGCAGGCGTTCCATGCCCAGGTAGGCGGCGTGCAATTGCGGTTTGAGCTGAACCTTGCGCAGATGGCTGATCGAAGCGGTGTACACCGCCTCCGCCCGGGCGTAGTGGCCCTCGGCGGTGAGCAGGTCTCCGGAGCGGAGCAGAGCGCGGCCGACGATATCGGCCTGACCCATGGCCTGGCCGAGTGCGAGTGCCGTGGCCAGCCGAGTTCCGGCTTCCTGGAACTGGCCCTGGCCGAGCCGGGCGCGGGCCAGCTCCAGGTTCTCGAGCGCCATGCCTTGACGATTGCCGAGCGGCGCGTCGATGGCCAGCGCCTGTTCGGCATGGCGGTAGGCCTGCTCCCAGTCGCCGAGGTCGTTGAGCAAGGTGGCATAGCTGCCCAGCGAAGAAGACAGCGCGGTCGGATCGAATTCTTCGCGTGCCGCGGCGATCGCCGCTTCGAAATTCTCGCGCGCCAAGACGCTGTCTTCGATTTCACGGTAGAGCAGACCGATGTTGCGGTAGGGCACGTCACCGCGGTAGCCGGGGCCGAGCTGGCGGTTGAGTTCGAGCGCCTGCAGGTTGCGGTCCAGCGCTTCGGAAAAACGCCCCAGATCGCGATACACCGTGCCCAGTCCGGTCAGCGCCTGCTGCAGGGCGTAACGGCGATTGCCCTCGCGCGCCAGAATGGCGGCGCGTTCGTAATGCACCAGGGCCTGGGCCGAATCGCCGCGGCGCCGGGTGATGGTCGCCAGCCGGGTTTCGGCACCACTCTCGAAGGCTGCCGCCTGGTGGCGCTGGGCCAGGCGGATCTGGCGCTCGGCACTGGCCATCGAGGCGTCGTAGTCGCCGATGTTGAGCTGCTCCAGGCCGAGCGCGTTTTCGGCGTGCAATTGCGCCCGCCAGTCCGCATCGGCTTCGGCTGCGGCGCGTGCCTGCTGCCAGTGCACGATCGACTGCGCATGCTGGTTGGCCATGTTGTACAGCACCGCCGCCGCGGCCTGCGCGTAGAACGCGCCATTCCCGCCCAGTGCCAGTGCCTGCAGATGCAGTGTCTGTTCGATGGCGTCGCGCTGACCATCGCCGGCTACGGCAGGCGCTTGCTTCGCCGCCGACATCGCCGTGGCGCCGGGGCCAGCCTGCGCCAGCATCAGGCCAGTGGCGAGAAGGAATGCGCTTGCTGGTGATTTGACCACTCGCGGGTGCCGGGTCATCTTTGCCCTATACTCCGCGGCCCGCCAAGATGCGATCGAAGAAAAACCATCATGTCGTCAGCCTCGCCGCGTGTCGGATTTGTCAGCCTCGGGTGTCCGAAAGCCCTGGTCGATTCCGAGCGCATTCTGACCCAACTACGGGCGGAAGGCTATGCGATCACACCGAGTTATCACGACGCTGATGTGGTTGTGGTCAATACCTGCGGCTTCATCGATGCCGCGGTCGAGGAATCGCTGGATGCGATTGGCGAGGCGCTTGCCGAGAACGGCAAGGTGGTGGTGACCGGATGCCTCGGCGCTCGCGCCGGGCTGATCCGCGACCGCTTTCCTGGCGTGCTGTCGATTTCCGGTCCGGCTGACTACCAAAGTGTGATGCAGGCGGTGCACGCCCAGGCGCCGCCGCAGCACGATCCGTTCCTGGACCTGGTGCCGGCGGCGGGCATCAAGCTGACCCCGAAGCATTACGCCTACCTGAAGATCGCCGAAGGCTGCAATCACCGTTGCACCTTCTGCATCATTCCCGCGCTGCGCGGCGATCTGGTCTCGCGCCCGATCGACCAGGTGCTGATCGAGGCCGAAAAGCTGGTCCACGGCGGCGTGCGCGAGTTGCTGGTGATTTCGCAGGACACCAGTGCCTATGGCGTGGATTTGAAATACGTCGAGCGCGAATGGCGCGGACGAAGTTACCGCACTCGCATGACCGAGCTGTGCCAGGGGCTGGCCGAGCTCGGGGTCTGGGTGCGCCTGCATTACGTCTACCCGTATCCGCACGTCGACGAGGTGATTCCGCTGATGGCGGCGGGGCGCATCCTGCCGTATCTGGATATCCCCTTGCAGCACGCCAGCCCGCGTATTTTGAAAATGATGAAGCGTCCGGCTAGCGGCGAGAAGAATCTGGAGCGTATCCAGGCCTGGCGCGCGGCCTGTCCCGAGCTGACCCTGCGCAGCACCTTCATCGTCGGTTTTCCGGGCGAAACCGAGGCCGAATTCGAGGAACTGCTCGGCTTTCTGGAAGCGGCCAAGCTCGACCGGGTCGGCGCCTTCGCCTATTCCCCGGTGGACGGCGCCCGGGCCAATAACTTGCCCGGAGCGGTGCCCGAGCCGGTCAAGCAGGAACGCCTCGAGCGCTTCATGAAGGCCCAGGCCAGGATCTCCAGACGTCGCCTCAAGCAAAAGGTTGGACGCATCGAATCGGTGTTGATCGACGAAGTCGGGCCGAGCGTGGCGATCGGGCGCTCGCGGGCCGACGCACCCGAGATCGACGGCAAGGTGTTTGTGACTTCGTCCGGCCGCCATCTTCGGCCGGGCGCACTGGTCAATGTGCAGATCGAACGTGCCGACGCCCATGATCTGCACGGCCGTCTGAGCGATTGAGATGCGCTTCCAGGCGCCGGCACGGGAAGCGGTCGCCCCGGCCTGCTGGACGCGCCCGCCGTTGGCCGCGCTGGTTGCGGCCTATCCCTGGCTGGCTGCGGCCGACTGGCCCGATATCGAATGGCTGAACCGCCTGTTCGCTGGGCGCAACCATGCCGTGACCGGACTGCCGCTGTGCCTGGTCGCACAAACCGCGGCCCTGCTCGGCGACGGCCAGCATTATGAACAGCGCAGTTTTGTCGAGGGCCGGATCAGCACCCGCGAACGCAACTGGCATGATTTGTTCAATGCCCTGGTCTGGCTCGATCATGGCGCCATCAAGTCGGCTTTGAATGCGCGTTATGTCGCCGAGATGGCGCCAGGCGCAGTGCGCGAACGCAACCGTGCGCAGATGGCGCTGACCCATTTCGACGAAGCCGGCGCGATCGTCTGGATGGAGCGCGGCAGCGCCATCGACGCCTGGGACGCACACGACTGGCGCGGCCTGTTTCTCGATCATGCCGATGCCTGGAGACGGGGCGGCATCCGGGTCAGTGTGATCGGTCATGCCCTGCTCGAACATGCGCTGCTGCCCCGGCCGCAGACTGTGGCCAAATGTCTGGTGCTGGCCGGTGCGGCCTCGGACCGCCCGGCGACCGGGGACGCGGCCGAACGCGCCCTGGCCACGGCGATCGCCGCGGGTGAACTGCTGAATGATCCGCAGGATTTGCGGCCGCTGCCGCTGGCCGGTATTCCGGGCTGGTTTCCCGGCAATGACCAGCCCGGTTTTTTCGCCGCCGAGTGCTTCCGACCGCGGCGACCCGGGCGGCGCTATCCCCCGCCGTGGTCGCCTTAGACGCAAGGACGCCAGAACGCAAAGGCGCAACGGATAGTTCCGGTACTTCTTCGCGGGCTTGCGTCTCTGCGTCTTTGCGGTGGATGTTTTGAGGTCGTTTCGGTTGCAGAAGACCAACAGTTTAGACAAAGGCCGATTCGGTCAGGTCCATCAGATTGCCGGCGCCGCTACGCAGCGCGGCGGCGTGGGCGGCGGCGCGCGGCAGAATGCGGTCGAAATAGAAGCGGGTGTTGGCACGTTTGGCTGCGGCGAATTCGGCATCCTGGCGGCCGGCGGCGGCGAACAGGCGCAGGCTGAAATAGGCCAGCGACACATACACCGAATAGAACAGGTAATCGTGCGCTGCGGCGCCGACTTCGTCCGGGTTGCCAGCCGCAGCACTGCCGACGAATTGGCTGAGTTCGGCCCATTCACTGGCGTGCCGGCCGAGCACGCTCGCCCAGGCGCCGCGTTCGGCGTGGTCGCGTTCGGAAGCTACAAAGACCGCGATTTCAGCCAGAAAAGCTTTCAGACCGGCCCCCTGCAACTGCAGCACCTTGCGTCCGATCAGATCCATGGCCTGGATACCGGTGGTACCTTCGTACAGGGTGGTGATGCGCGCGTCGCGGGCCAGTTGCTCCATACCCCATTCGCGAATGTAGCCGTGGCCGCCGTAGATCTGCTGAGCGTGATAACAGCATTCGACCGCGAGTTCGGTCAGCCCGGCCTTGACGATCGGGGTCAGGAAGCCGAGTAACTCATCGGCCTTTTTGCGTTCTTCCGGATCGCTGGCGCGCTCGGCCAGGTCGACTTGCAAGATGGTGTAGTAGACCAGCGCGCGGCCGGCTTCGATCAGCGCCTTCTGGGTCAGCAGCATGCGCCGGATATCCGGGTGCACGATCAGCGGATCGGCCGGCTTGTCGGCGCGCTTGGGCCCGGTCAGGGCGCGGCCCTGCAGGCGGTCGCGGGCGTAGTCGAGGCCGTTTTGCCAGGCGCGTTCCATCAAGCCAAGCCCTTGCAGGCCGACCGCCAGCCGGGCGGTGTTCATCATCAGGAACATGGCCGCCAGTCCACGGTTGGGCTGGCCGATCAGCCAGCCCTCGGCGGCGTCGAAGTTCATCACGCAGGTGGCCGAACCCTTGATTCCCATCTTGTGTTCGATCGAGCCGCAGCCGAGCGAGTTGCGCTCGCCGACCCGGCCTTCGCGGTCGACTTTGAACTTGGGCACCAAAAACAGGGAAATGCCGCGCACGCCGGGCGGGGCGTCGGGCAACCGGGCCAACACCAGATGCACGATGTTTTCGGTCAGGTCGTGTTCGCCGGCGGTGATGAAGATCTTGGTGCCGGAGACATTGAAGCTACCATCGGCGTTGGGCTCGGCACGGGTCTTCAGCAGGCCGAGATCGGAACCACAATGGGGCTCGGTCAGGCACATGGTGCCGGTCCAGCGGCCGTCCACGATCGGCTTCAGGAACGCCTCCTGCTGCCAGGGCTCGCCAACCTGCTTCAGGGCTTCGGTGGCGCCGTGCGAGAGCAGTGGATAGGTGCCCCAGCTCAGGTTGGAGGAGTCGATCATTTCCTTGACCACGGCGCCGACCAGTTCCGGCAGGTGCTGGCCGCCAAATTGCTCCGGTGCGGTCAGGCCATTCCAGCCGCCTTCGACGAACTGCTGATAAGCCTCGCGAAAACCCTTGGGCGTATGCACGGCACCGTGTTCGAAGCGGCAACCCTGTTCGTCGCCCGTCTGGTTGAGCGGGGCCAGCACCTGCTCGGTGAAGCGTGCGCCTTCTTCCAGCACCGCGTCGATCAGCTCGCGGTTGGCCGGCTCGGTGCCGGTCAGCCGGGTAAATGCCTGTTCGGCATGCAATACCTCGAACAAAACGAAACGCATTTCACGAAGCGGGGCGGTGTAACGGCTCATCGAACTGTCTCCTGCATGGGGATGGGTGGAATCTGGCGCCAGCGGCGTCCGCGCTGCGGACGTCGCGGTCAGCGGAAATGCCCGGGCTTGCCCGGCACCGGATTGAGCTGGCTGGTCGAACGCAGCTCGAAATCCTGTTTTGGATCGGTGCTGTGGATGCTGCCGATCAGGCGATAGCCGATGCCGCTGTCGAGCGCGCGGCGGAACAGTTCGGCGACCAGGTCGTTCGGCTGGAAGCTATAGGCAATGATTTCCGCCGAATGCGGCGACACATCCAGATCGAGTGCAAGCACGACATGATCTGCCGAGTGGCTGGCCAGTTGCAGATCGGCGTCGACGCTGTCGAAGTGCATCGCTACATCGCTGTGGTTCTGCAGGCGCAGCTCCAGCACGATGCGACGGCCGGATTGCAGTTCCAGGCTCTGGATGCTGAGCTGGGGCGGGTTGACCCGTTTCTGCGGCTGTCCGACGCAGCCGGCCAGCAGCAGGACGGCCATCGTGGCGAACAGTCGGTGTGCGGTGCCAGTGCGGGCTGATGCGCTCATGCGGGCTCTCCGGGAGTGGGTACAGCAGCCAAGTGTAAGGCCATGTCCACGGCGCATGCACATCCGGCCCGACGCATCGCGGTGGGCGGTGCAGAATCCCGACCCGCGTTCGCTCATCGGCCCTGCTGGCGCAGGCGCGCATCCAGGCTCAGTGGCCCGGCGCCCAGGGCAGACAGCAGCAGCAGGCCGCCGGCGACCGAGATATTCTTCATGAACAGCAACTGGGCCACGTACTGCTGGTCGGACGGGGCAGCCCAGAAGGCATGGAACAGGTAGCTCGCGGTCAGGGTGAACAGCGCCAGGGCGAGACCGGTCCAGCGGGCCTGGAAGCCGATCAGCACGAAGAGTCCGCCGAACAGTTCGAGCAAACCGGTCAGCACCGCCAGCACGGCGGGTAGGGGAAGGCCGGCGCTGGCGATGTAGCCCGCAGTACCGGAAATATCGCTGAGCTTGCCGAATCCGGCCAGAATGAACATCAGCGCCAACAACAGACGGGCCGGCAGGACGAGCAGTGTCGGGTAGGTATTTTTCATGGGTGTACTCCGGTGCTGGGTTGGGGTGGTGGTCAGGCCAGGCGGTCGCTGCGGAAATCATTCACCGCCTGGTAAATCTGTTCTTCGGTATTCATCACGAACGGGCCGTATTGCACGATCGGTTCGCCCAGCGGGCGCCCGGAGATGAGCAGGGCACGCGCATCGCTGTCGGCCTCGATCCACACGCCATCGTGGTCCGGGTGGTTGGCAAGCACCGCCATGCCTTGGGTCGGCACCGTCGTACCGGCGATGTTGACCGTGCCCCGATAGACGTAGACGAACGCATTGTGCGCGGCCGGCAGCGGCTGCTCGAAGCGGGCACCCGCCGGCATTTGCAGGTCGAGATACAGCGGTTCGGTCTGCGGGCGGGTGACGGCCCCGGCGACGCCCTGGCTATGGCCGGCAATAACGGTGACGGCGACTCCGCCAGCGGTGACCAGGCGGGGCAGTTCGGCAGCGGCGAAATCCCGGTACCAGGGTTCGCCCAGCTTGGCCTGCGCGGGAAGGTTGAGCCATAGCTGAAAACCTTCCATGCGGCCCGAAGTCTGCTCTGGCAGCTCGGAATGGATTACCCCGCGAGCGGCACTCATCCACTGCACGCCGCCACTTTCCAGCAATCCTTCGTGGCCGGCGCTGTCGCGGTGGCGCATGCGCCCGGCGAGCATGTAGGTGATGGTCTCGAAACCGCGGTGTGGGTGATCGGGAAAGCCTTTGATGTAGTCGTCGGCCTGATCGCTGCCGAAGGCATCCAGCAGCAGGAACGGGTCGAGCCTTTGCTGCAGCGACTGGCCGAGGACGCGGGTCAGCTTGACCCCGGCGCCATCGCTGGTCGCCAGCCCCTTGACCAGTCGCTCCACCCGACGCGGGTGGTGAACGAGGGTGTTGGTCGGGCGGGATGGCGTGCTCATGGTCGGCTCCTGTGCTTTGATTGCCGGGCCTACTCTATTACTATGTTTGATCGCCGATAATAGGCAATAATGGCTATGATTATTTCGTAAATGAAACAATATCAGGCCAATGATCTGGTGATCTTCGCGCGGGTGGCCGAGCGCGGCAGCTTCAGTGCTGCCGCGCTCGCGCTCGGCCTGCCCAAGCCGACCGTGTCGCGCCGGATCAGCATGCTGGAAGAAGCCCTGGGCGAACGCCTGATCCTGCGCACCACGCGGCGCCTGACGCTGACCGAATTCGGCCAGCAATTGCTGGAACACGCGCGCCAGGTTGCCGCCGAAGTTGCGGCGGTAGGCAGCCTGTGTGAACAGCGCGCGGTGCGCCCCAGCGGCCGCTTGCGGGTATCGATGCCGGGGGATTTTGCCAACTTGCTGCTGACCGAGATGCTGGCCGCCTTTGTGGCCATGCACCCGGCGGTCACGCTCGAACTCGACCTTTCGCCGCGGCGGGTGGACCTGCTTGGCGAGCACTTCGATGTCGCCATCCGCATGGGCGAACTGGCCGACGACGGGCTGCTTGCCGCGCGCCGGATCGCCACCTTGTCCGGAGGCTTGTATGCGGCGCCGGCCTACCTGGCCGAACACGGCACACCGGTCAACCCGGACCAGTTGTTCCAGCACCAGACGCTGCGCCTGCTCGGCGGCAGCGGGAAGCCCTCGCCCTGGCGCCTGTTGCGGGGAACTGCCGAGTGGCAGGGCGAGCCGCCCGGTCGTTGCGCCGCCAATTCGCCGGAGTTGTTGCT
>JBGSKT010000295.1:0-4576 GCA_041741075.1 Lysobacterales bacterium | reverse complement strand
CGCGATGGCGGCAGCGCTGAAGGCGGCAGAACTGGGCGCGCGGGTTACCCTGATCGAGCGCGGCACGATCGGCGGCACCTGCGTCAATATCGGCTGCGTGCCGTCCAAGATCATGATCCGCGCCGCCCATATCGCCCATCTTCGCCGCCAAAGCCCATTCGACGGCGGCATCGCGGCGACTGTGCCGGCGATCGATCGCGGCAAACTGCTGTCCCAGCAGCAGGCCCGCGTCGAGGAACTGCGCCACGCCAAGTACGAAGGCATTCTGGACGGTAACCCGGCGATCACCGTGCTGCACGGTGAGGCGCGCTTCCACGACCAACAGCGTCTGGTCGTACGCTTGAACGATGGCCTTGATCGCGTCGTGGACTTCGACCGTTGCCTGGTTGCCACCGGTGCCAGTCCGTCCGTAGCGCCGATTCCGGGTCTGCAAGGAACGCCCTACTGGACTTCGACCGAGGCCCTGGTCAGCGATCCCATTCCCGAGCGCCTGGCCGTGATCGGATCCTCGGTCGTGGCACTGGAACTGGCGCAGGCCTTCGCCCGGCTGGGTAGCCAGGTCACGATTCTGGCGCGCAGCACGCTGTTCCTGCGCGAAGACCCGGCCATCGGTGCGGCCATCACGGCGGCGTTCCGCGCGGAAGGCATCACTGTGCTGGAACACACGCAAGCCCGCCAGGTCGCCCATGTGGAAGGCGAATTCGTGCTGAGCACGGGACCAGGCGAGGTGCGTGCCGACCAGTTGCTGGTCGCCACCGGCCGGACACCGAACACGCACAACCTGGCATTGCCAGCGGCGGGTGTCGCCGTCGATGCGCACGGGGCGATCTTCATCGACCCCGGCATGCGCACCAGTGCGCCACACATTTATGCGGCCGGCGATTGCACCGACCAGCCGCAGTTTGTCTACGTGGCGGCGGCGGCCGGAACCCGGGCCGCGATCAACATGAGCGGCGGGAACGCAGTGCTGGATCTGAGCACGATGCCCGCCGTGGTGTTCACCGACCCGCAGGTCGCCAGCGTTGGTCTAAGCGAAGCGGAAGCACATCTGCACCACATCGAAACCGACAGCCGTCTGCTCACACTGGACAACCTGCCGCGGGCGCTGGCCAATTTCGACACCCGCGGCTTCATCAAGCTGGTAGCGGAGGCCGGCACCGGCCGGCTGATTGGCGTTCAGGCGGTGGCCGCGGAAGCGGGCGAACTGATCCAGACGGCGGTACTCGCCATCCGCAACCACATGACGGTGAAGGAACTGGCTGAGCAGTTGTTCCCCTACCTGACCATGGTCGAGGGACTGAAGCTGGCGGCGCAGACCTTCCACAAGGACGTGCGGCAACTGTCCTGTTGCGCGGGCTGAGCGCCGCATCGCCGGATGCAGACTGCAGGGCGGTGGACTCCGACCGACAACGCACAAAGGTCTGGCGCACACCGATACAATGGCGGTCTTTGCCTGCCGACGGGGTTGCAATGAGCGAGCGAGTAGCGGTGGTAACCGGTGGCATCGGTGGACTGGGCACGGCGATTGTGCGTGCGCTGGCGGAATCCGGACGCCAGGTGGTGGCGGCCGATCTGGACCAGGATTCCCAACGGGTGCGCGAATTCCGTACCGCCCACGCCGGATTTGGCGACCGCGTCGGCTATGCCGTGGTCGATGTCACCGATTTTGCGAGCTGCGCCGCCCTGATTCAGCAGGTCGAGGCGAGCCGCGGTCCGGTCGCGATCCTGGTCAATGCCGCCGGCATCACCCGCGATGCCACCCTGCGCAAGATGGACCCGGCGCAATGGCAGGCGGTGCTCCGGGTCAATCTTGAGGGCGCGTTTAACATGTGCAGGCAAGTCGTTGAAAGTATGAGCGAACATGGATTTGGTCGCATCATCAATATCAGCTCGGTGAATGGCCAGACCGGGCAGTTCGGGCAGACCAATTACGCCGCCTCCAAGGCCGGCCTGCATGGTCTGAGTATGGCCCTGGCGCGCGAACTGGCGAAAAAGGGCGTGACCGTCAACAGTATCTCGCCCGGCTATTGCCGGACACCCATGGTCGAAGCGATCCCGGCGCCGCTGCGCGAGCAGATCATCAGCCAGATTCCGGTCGGAAGGATCGGCGAACCCGAAGACATCGCCCGCGCCGTGCGCTTTCTGAGCGAGGATGCGGCCGGCTATATCACCGGGATCAACCTGCCGGTGAACGGCGGCGCCTTCATCAGCTTCTGAGCGGCGCGGCAGAGGCTGGCGGCAATCGCAGCGTTGGGTAACGGCGTTGCCGGTCACCCCGGTCTGTGTCGCATTCACCGCTGTGGCATCGACGCTGGGGTTCGCTACGCTCACCGCCAGCCTACCCCACTCACACCCGGGTAATCAGGTCGAGAATGGTGGCTTCGACCGAGCGCGGTTTGCCGAACAGGTAGCCCTGGCCCTGGGTGCAGCCGAGCGCCAGCAGCATGTCGCGCTGTTCGGCGGTCTCGATGCCTTCGGCGATCACTTCGACGCCGAGCGACTGCGCCAGCGAGAGCACGCCCTCGACCACGGCGCGCGAGCCGCTGCCGTCGGCATTCAGGCTGCTGACCAGGACGCGGTCGATCTTGATTGCGTGCATCGGATATTCGTTCAAATAGCTGAGCGAGGAATAGCCGGTACCGAAATCGTCCAGCACCACGGCCAGGCCGCTGTTGCGCAGTTCTTCCAGGATGCTCCGCGCCTGACCGGGATTCTCCAGCAGGCAGGCTTCGACGATCTCCAGGCGCAGGCGCTCGGGGCCGATGCCGAAGCGTTCGACCATGGCCCGCAGCCGCTTGCCCAGGTCGGGCTCGCGAAACAGCCGCGGTGACAGGTTGACGTGGACGTACATGTCTTCGGGAAAGGCGATCAGATCGCCGCAGGCACGCTCGTACACTTCCATGTCGATGGCCTCGACCACGCCGATCTGACGGGCCACTTCCAGGAACTCGCCGGGGTTCAGCCAGCCACGCTCCGGGTGGCGCCAGCGCAGCAATGCTTCGTAGCCGATCACGCTGCCGTCGCGCAGGTCGACGATCGCCTGATAAAACGGGATGAACTCGCCCTGCCCCAAGGCCCGCCGCAGGTCGGCTTCGACTTCCACCTTGCGCTGGGTTTTTTCCAGCAGCGCCTGGTCGAACATCTCGAAACGTCTGCGCCCCCTGGACTTGGCCTGGTACATGGCGGTATCGGCGTCGTGCAGCATTTCTTCCGGGCGCTGATAACGCGGATCGGACATCACCACCCCGATACTGGTCGAGGTACGCACTTCCTTGCCTTCGAGCAGCAAGGGGCGACTGAGCGCGGTGATCAGCCGGTTGGCGACCAGGGTGACATCGTGCATTTGCCGAATGCCGGGCAGCAACAGGGCGAACTCGTCGCCGCCCATGCGCGCGACCGTATCGACCTCGCGCAGCGAGCCGGCAATGCGTCTCGCCACTTCGATCAGCAGCGCATCGCCGATGCCGTGGCCGAGGGTGTCGTTGATCACCTTGAAACGGTCGAGGTCCAGGTACATGACCACGAACGCTTGTTCGTGGTCGCGGCGGTAGCGCGCCATGGTCAGTTGCAGGCGATCGGCCAGCAGGCTGCGGTTGGGCAGGCCGGTCAGCACGTCGTGCATGGCGTCGTGCTTGAGTTTGGATTCGATCTCCTCGCGCAGTTCGGCCTGGCGGCGCATTTCGGAATTGACGTCGGCGAGTTCACGGGTGCGATCGTGGACACGGCGTTCGAGCTCGTTGCCGATCGACTTCAATGCGTCCTGCATGCGCCGGCGCACCAGCACCGTCGATGTCAGGTGCGCGGCAAAACGCACGCCCAGGGCATCTTCCGGGCGCTGGTTGAGCGGGCGCTCGAACCCCCAGACCGCGAGCATACCGATCAGCCCGGTTTCGTCGCGCAGGCCGACCACCCAACCCGACATGACCCGCCGCGCCGCCGCCGATAGCTCCTTTCCGGCCGCGGCGAGCAATGGCGCCAACGCATCCGCGTCGGCATAGCCGAGCACCGTACCCGGCAGGGACAACTGATCCAGCAACGGCTTCATCAGCGCGCGGGTCAGCCGCTGCGCAGTCAAGGCTGCGTCGCCGCCGCTGTAGGCAAAGCCGAGGTCATCACGGCTGGCATTGAGCTGGGCGACCACCCAGCCGTCGCTGTGCAATTGACCGGTGAAACGACGGTTCAGATATTCAAACAGGTCCAGCGCGTGCGGCGACTGCGCGCAGATCTCCGCCATCGCCATCCAGCCGTGCAGCATGTGCTGCGCCTGCTCTGGGCTGAGGCGCGGCCACTGGTCGACACGAACGGCTTCGCTGGGTGGGGTCATCCGGTCAGTCTACCCGGCCGGCTTCGCCAGCGGCAACGCGAAATCCGGCGCAGTCGCAGTGGGCGGCGGCCGGCTCATGGCCAGCAGCCAAGGCTCACCCGTTCCCGCTGTTCGAGATCCACTTCGGTCGCGACCTGCACGAAGCCCTGCTGCGCCAGCAGCGCACGTAGCGCCTGGCCCTGGCACTCGCCGTGCTCGAACAGCAGCCAGCCGCCCGGCGCCAGAAAAGCACGGGCGGCCCGGGTAATGTCG
>JBGSKT010000294.1:0-3091 GCA_041741075.1 Lysobacterales bacterium | reverse complement strand
GGCATCCGCCTGAGCAGCCTGCGGCGGGTGCTGTCGGCGGGCGCGCCGGTGGCGCCGGCCACGGTCGCGCGGATGATGAAGATGCTGCCGGCCAAGGCGCAACTGTTCACCCCGTACGGCGCCACCGAATGCCTGCCGGTATGTGCGATCGAGGGTCGCGAGATCCAGTCGGTGGCGCACCTGACCGCCGAAGGCGCCGGCATCTGCGTCGGCAAGCCGCTGGTCGAGAACCAGGTGCGGCTGATCCGGATCGCCGACGGTCCGGTCGACGAGGTCAGCGTCAACAATGTGGTGGCGCGCGGCGTGGTCGGCGAGATCGTGGTGATGGGCCCGGCCATGAGTCTGCGCTACTTCGGCCGCGAATCGGCCAACCGACTAGGCAAGATCTACACCAACCACGGTACCTGGCACCGTATGGGCGATCTCGGCCGCATGGACGACCAGGGTCGGCTCTGGTACCTGGGCCGCAAGGCGCACCGGGTCGAGACCGGCAACGGCCTGTTCCTGCCGGAAGCGGTCGAGGGCGTATTGAACGGCCACCAGCAAGTACGCCGCAGCGCCCTGATCGGCTGGACCGATGCCGGGCGCACCGTGCCCGCGGTGTGCATCGAACTGCAGCGTGCCGAAGACCGCCGCGACTGGGAGTTGATCAAAAAGGAGCTACGCCAGCTGGCCAGTCGCTTCAGCGTGACCGCGGCGATCCGGCACTTCTTCCTGCACCAGGGATTTCCGGTCGATATCCGGCACAACGCCAAGATCGACCGCAGCGCGCTGGCGCTATGGGCGGCGCGGCAGAAGCCGTAACATGGCGGCGGCCATCCGCGACGGTGGCAAACCTTGGGTGGGTGAGCGATGAAGATTCTGGTGACTGGCGGTGGCGGCTTTCTCGGCTCCCACATCTGCCAGCAATTGCGCTTTCGTGGCCACGAGGTGGTCAGCATCGCGCGCAACCGCTACCCGCTGCTGGATTCGATCGGGGTCCGCCAGATCAGCGGCGATATCAGCGCGCTGGATCCGCTGCTGGTCGCGACCAAGGGTTGCGACGCGGTCATCCATAGCGCGGCCAAGGCCGGAATCTGGGGCAGCCTGGCCGACTACACCAGCACCAATATCGCCGGCACCATGGCGGTGCTCGGTGCCTGCGAGATGAACGGTGTCGGCCGTCTGGTCTACACCTCGACCCCGAGCGTGGTGCACACCGGCGCCGACATCGCCGGCGGCAATGAAGCGCTGCCCTACGCGCGTGAATTCAAGGCGCACTATCCGGCGACCAAGGCCGTCGCCGAACAGCAGGTACTGGCCGCAAACGGGCCGAATCTGGCCACCGTGGCGCTGCGTCCGCACCTGATCTGGGGCCCCGGCGACAACCACCTGTTGCCGAAGCTGGTGGCGCGTGCCCGTGCCGGGCGGCTGCGCTTCGTCGGGCCGTCCAAAAAGATCGACACCATTTACATCGACAATGCCGTGTCTGCACACCTGGACGCGCTCGACCGGCTGCAACCCGGGGCGGCCTGTGCCGGCCGCGCCTACTTCATCTCGCAGGGCCAGCCGATCCTGCTCGACGAAATGATCAACCGCCTGTTGCAGGCGGTCGGCCTGCCCCCCGAGCAGCGTCGCATTTCCGTGCGCACGGCGATGTTGCTCGGCAGCGCCTGCGAGCAGTGGTACCGGCTGACCGGCAACCGCAACGACCCGCCGATGACTCGCTTCCTGGCCGAACAGCTATCGACCGCGCACTGGTTCGACATCCACGCCGCGCGCCGGGATCTTGGCTACCAGCCCAAGGTCACCCTGACCGAGGGACTGGTGCGACTGTCCGAGTGGTGGATGCGCGAGGGCAAGCAGCGGTATGGGTAGCCCCGTCGCCGGATGACCCGTTCCGGCGAAAGCCGGGACCCAGTGCTGGAGGCTGCTGAATGGTGTCGGGCCGGGATCTGGTATTTGAGAAGCCGCCCGCAACGGTGAGACTGGGCCCCGGCTTTTGCCTGTCCTGAGCCTGTCGAAGGGCCGGGGCGACGGAGTGGCTACAACCCCTCGATCAGCCGATACAGGGCATTTTTCGGCGCGCCAGAAATTTCCGCGGCCAGTCGGACCGCGCTGCTCGCCGGCATTTCCTTGTGCAGCAGGGCGAAGATGCGTTCGCCATCGGCAAGCTGACGGGCGTTGGCCTCGACGGCCGGCGCCCCGGCGATCAGCAGGACGATTTCGCCGCGCTGCTGGTTTGGATCAGCGCGCACACGGGTGAGGAGTTCGCTCAGGCTGCCACGCAGCACGGTCTCGAAGGTCTTGGTCAGTTCGCGCGCGATCACGCCGGCGCGCTCCGGCCCGAACACGGCAATCGCGTCGTCCAGGGTGGCGGCGATCCGGTGCGGCGCCTCGAACCAGGCCAGGGTGCGCGGGTCGTCGGCCAGCGCCTGCAGGGCGGTGCGACGGGCAGCAGATTTTGGCGGCAGAAAGCCTTAGAAACTGAACCGGTCGGTGGCCAGCCCGGCCACCGACAGTGCCGCGATCAGCGCACTGGGACCGGGGATCGGCAGCACCTGGAATCCGGCCGCGGCGGCCTTCTGCACCAACCGGAAGCCGGGATCGCTGATCAGCGGCGTGCCGGCGTCCGAGATCAGGGCCAGGTCGGCACCGCTGGCGAGCAGGTCGAGCAGCTGGTCGCTGGCCGTCTGTTCGTTGTGATCGTGCAAGGCGAACAGCCGCGCCTTGCTGCCGATCGCAGACAGCAAGGGCGCACTGTGGCGGGTGTCCTCGCAGGCGATCGTATCGACCCCTTGCAGGGTGGCGATCGCCCGCGCCGACAGATCGTCACGATTGCCGATCGGCGTCGCCACCACAAACAGTCGGCCCCGAGGCCGCGATCTGGATTCGAAAGTCATCGATGTTCGCTGCAAGGTTCCACGGGCAGTCAGCGGGCCCGGGCGTTGGGGGCGGCCGGCCCACCCGCTATCATCGTCGCCCGGGCAATGAATAGCGAGTGGGCGATGCGAGCGAGCAAGTTGCGGGGAATCGGGTGGCTGTTTTGCGGTCTGCTGCTGGCCGGTTGCGCGAGCGCACCATCCACGCCGCCGACCGCCGAGGCGGCCGC
>JBGSKT010000293.1:0-1929 GCA_041741075.1 Lysobacterales bacterium | reverse complement strand
CCCGCGGCCAGATCGGCGCGCAGACTGGCCAGCACCGGCGCGATCCAGCGAATCCGGTAGTCGCGCATGAAGGCGGCGATGAAAGCATCCAGCGCGCCCTGGTCCATGCCGACCGTGGCGATCCACAGGAACGGGCGCACGCCCAGGTGGCGGGTGGACACGCAGAGGATCAGCGGCAGCGCAACCGGCGCGATCAACAATGCCAGGGCGCGTCGCCACCAGTCCCGGGCGAGCAAAGTGCGCACCAGCCGGGTGCCGGAATCACCACGGATCAGGGTGCCGTCCAGGTCATAGATCACGGCCGCTGCGGCGGGTTCGTTCATGCCGGCTCCGTCCCGCTGGTGCCATTCGTCGCCGCGGGATTTTCGTGCGCCTCGTAGGCCGACACGATGCGCTGCACCAACGGGTGGCGGACCACGTCACGGGCACTGAAGAAGGTGAAGTTGATGCCCTCGACCGCGCGCAGCACGTCGATCACATGGCGCAGACCGGAGCGGGTCTGGCGCGGCAGGTCGGTCTGGGTGATGTCGCCGGTGACCACCGCGATCGAACCGAAACCGATCCGGGTCAGGAACATCTTCATTTGTTCGATCGTGGTGTTCTGCGCCTCGTCGAGGATAACGAAGGCATCGTTCAAGGTGCGCCCGCGCATGTAGGCGAGCGGCGCCACTTCGATCACATTGCGCTCGATCAGCTTGCCGACCCGTTCGACCCCGAGCATTTCGTAGAGCGCGTCGTATAACGGCCGCAGGTAGGGATCGACCTTTTGCGACAGGTCGCCGGGCAGAAAACCCAGCTTTTCGCCGGCCTCTACCGCCGGCCGCGCCAAAATGATGCGCTGCACCCGGCTGTCGTCCAGCGCCTGCACCGCGCTCGCCACCGCGAGCCAGGTCTTGCCGGTACCGGCCGGACCGATCCCGAAGGAAATATCGTGGCGGGCAATCGCGTGCAGGTAGCGCTGCTGGTTGTCGCCGCGGCCCTTGATCACCCCACGCCGGACCTTGATCACCACTTCCTGCGGACTGACCGCGCTGTCCGCCACGGCCGCCGGCTGGTTCCCACCGGTAAGTTCGGACAGCGCCAGATTGATCTGCGCCGCGCCGATCGTCTCCGCCCCGGCCGCTGTATACAGCGCTTCCAGCAGGCGTCGCGCCAGGGCGACCGCGGTGGCCGCACCGACCACCCGGAACAGGTTGCCGCGGTTGTTGATCTCTACCGCCAAACCGAGCTCGATCTGGCGCAGGTGCGCATCGAACGGCCCGCACAGATTGGCCAGACGCTCCGGATCATCCGGTTCGAGCGCAAAATCCCTGATCGGTGCGGGCTTTTTCATAGCCGCGAAGCGTAGCGGGTTCAGAGGACGGAAGACAGAAGACACAAAGGCAGCAGACACAATGGCCGTCGCCCCGGCGAACGCCGGGGCCCAGTGCTCTTGACGGTTTCGCCGCATTCAACACTGGGTCCGGGCGTTCGCCGGGACGACGGCTGCTTCGCTCTACCGTTCCCCATTCCCCATTCCCCATTCCCTGCCCTCAGTACCGTTATGCTTTGCGCCCCCGATCGCCGCCTCCGGCGCGTAGCCACCATGCCCCTGACCGAATTCGAAAACCGCGTGCGCTTTCTGGTCGAGCTGGCCCGGCGTCTGCACCAGTACGGCACCTCGGCGCCGCGCCTGGAAGACGCACTCGGCATCGTCGCCGAACGGCTCGGCTTTGCCTGCAATATCCTGGCCACGCCGACCTCGGTGATCATCTCGTTCAATGTGCTGGCCGATGGCCCGGACGCCCTGCCGCGTTCGACCCAGGTGATCCGCCTGGCGCCGGGTGAGGTCAATCTGCGCCGACTGGCCGAAGTCGACCAGATCGCCGAACGGGTCAGCGCCGGCGAGCTCGATCTGGCCGCCGGTCTGGCGGCACTGCGCGCCGCGCC
>JBGSKT010000292.1:0-6142 GCA_041741075.1 Lysobacterales bacterium | reverse complement strand
GGAACTGCGCCGCCGGCCGGGTGTGGCCAGCGTCGTCGTGCACACCCCGGCCGATGGCCTGGCCGAGCTCGCCAGCGTGCCCGAATTCGCCGCGGCACTGGACGCACTCGGCGAGAATCCGCTGCCCTATGTGTTGCTGCTCAAGCTGGGCGCGGATGCCGATCGCGCGCAGTTGCTCGCCGATCTCGCAGCCCGCGCCGAAGTCGAGCTGATCCAGCACGACCAGCGCTGGCGCCAGCGTTTGCAGCGGGTACAGGCCCTGCTCGCCCGGCTGTTCTGGCTGGCCGCGGCCCTGCTCGGCGCGGCGGTGCTGATGGTGATCGGCGCCAATGTCAAAAGCGAGGTGCAGGGGCGCGCCGAAGAAATCCGTATTGTCTTGCTGCTCGGCGGCTCGGCCGGCTTCGTGCGGCGACCGTTTCTGTGGTCCGGGTTGTGGCTGGGGTTGCTCGCGGCGCTGGTCGCGCTGGCCATTCTGTGGGCGGTCGGGCTGGCCCTGGCAGGGCCGGTCACGGCGATCGCAGCTAGCTATGGCGCCAGCTTCCAACTGCGTGCCCCCGGCGCTAACCTTTGTCTGTCAACCATTGCCGCTGGCGTCCTGTTAGGCTGTTTCGGCGCGTGGTTGGCATCGACATTGCTGATTATCGCCGAGCAAAATCCGACCCGAAACCGAGCCACCGACCCGTCGACTGCATGAGCGCCGTACTGACTTCGCACATCTCGACCGAAAATCCGCGCGTGCTGGTCGTGGATGGGTCGAAGGTCGCGCGCAAACTGATCGAACAGGTATTGCGTGCGGAACTGCCGCAGATACTGATCACCAGTTGCGAGACCGGCGCCGAGGCCCAGGCCGCGATGGAAACCGGCATCGTCGATCTGGTCACCATGGCCCTGGTACTGCCGGACATGGACGGCCTGGAGCTGGCGCGCTATGTGCGCGAACATTCGCCGCAGGCCTATATCCCGATCATCGTGGTCTCGGCGGCGGTCAACGAACGCCTGGAAAGTCGCGAGCTGTCCGACGACGTCACCGACTATTTCGACAAGTCGCTCGGCTTCGCCGCGCTCGCTAGTTTCATCCGTGGCTATGTGACCGCGCAGGAGCGCGCCAGCGGCCAGGTGCTGTACGTCGAAGACAGCAAAGTAGTAGCGCTGGCCACCCGGCGCATGCTGGAGAAGTACGGATTCAGCGTCACCCACGTCACCAGTGTCGAAGACGGCCTCGCCCTGATCGAGACCGCCCAGGCCCAGGGCCGCGGCGCCGGCGCCGATATCGTGCTCACCGATGTCTATCTGAAAGGCGGCCTGACCGGCAAGGAACTGCTGGAAGTGGTGCGCGGCCAATACGGCTTCAGCCGCGGCCAGTTGCCAATCCTGGTGATGACCGCCGACGACAACCCGGTCAACCAGACCGCCCTGATCCGCGCCGGCGCCAACGACCTGGTCAGCAAACCGGTCGAAGAAAAAATCCTGATCACCAAACTCATGTTCCAACTGCGCGTCGCCACGCATTTGCGCGAGCAGCGTGTCGAGGTCTGAGCGGTCGGTTGGTCGTCGTATGCCGCACGCCGTAGCTGGATGGTGGATGCGCTTCGCTTATCCACCCTACGTCCAACCTGTTCCAACTGCGCGTCGCCACGCAACGCGCGAGCAGCGGGCTATCCCGTAAGCGGATGTTCGGTGGTCTGCTGGGGCGCCACGCAGTCGTGTAGAGCGTGTTCGTAGGCCATCAGGAAGGCGATGGTCGCCTGGGCGGCGGCGCCCGACTTGCCGCCCGGCAAAGTCACCGACAGCGACTGACCCGAGCGGGCAACGGCCGCTCGCCCAGGCGCGTCGACCCGGACCAATGGGCAAGGCTGCCACCATCGAGTTGATGGATCGGTGTCGACGTGCGGGTCCGCCGAACGAAGTCCATCCAGTAGCATTTCGCACAAGCTGGCGGCGGCTGCTGCCGCTTCGCGGCATTGGTCGAGAAATTCGGCGGGATGGGAAAGTCCCCGCTGCGCCCGCCACAAACTCTGTCCCCAAAGCTGCGGTTGCAGGCAGCGCAGCATCAGCAGATGCGCTGCGGCGAACAGGGCGCCCGCTGTGCTCTCGCCTTGGCCGCCGGCCACCGCCTGATAGAGGGCGCGGGCGACCCGGCCATTGCCGTCTGAAAACGGGTGCCAGCCGAGCAGGGCCATATAAGCGGCGAAACCGAGGTCGGCTCGGGCACGCTCGGCCTGCAAAGCCGACCCCAAGTCGTCGCCATCGGTTGCTGCTGCGTTTGAATCGTTACCGGCTACTGCGGATATCTCTGCCGACAGAGCGTTGCAGTCGGCAATGAATCGATCCACGGCAGCGGGAATTTCGTCGGCCGTGGTTGCGACAAACTTCGCATCCGCGATCGAACTGCCTTTCACCCAGGCATCGGCCCAGCGCAGGCGCCCGCGCCAGGTGACCGGGATATCCGGGCACAATCCGGTTTGCGCCCGCAACAAGTGGGATAGTCGCAGGGGATGGTGCTTGAGCCGATCCACTGCATCGATGAACTGGCGGTGTTGAAGGGCCAATGGCAACGCTGCCGCAGGCAAGGATTGCTTTCGGCGAATTCGAGAGGATCGCTTGACGCTGTCGCAATGCGCCAGTAGCACCTGGGGCCAGGACAGCCCACCACCGGTGCGCAAGGCGACGCCGCCGCAGAGATAGCGATTGAGCACGAACAGCGCCTGCGCCCGCACCGCCACCGGATAGCCGGCGATCGAGCGCAGGCACGGGGTCAGTCCGGACAACCAGGCCAGGTGATCGGCGAGGCCGCGCGGCCGGAAGCGAGCCACGCCGGCCGGGGCGAATCGCCATTGGCCGAAGCCCGATTCCCACGGGAGCTCCGCGGTGACCGAATCGACGGCCGGCGCGCCCTGCCGAATCGGAGAGCCGGGTATCGAAGCAGGCGCCACGGTCGCCGTTGTTTCCGATGCGCTAGCCATCACCAGCTTCCCTGAGCTGGCGGCGGCTATCGTCTGCAAACTTGCTCACGGCCCTGGCACCGCGGCACGGCGCTGGCGAATGGTGTTCAGAATGCCGGTCAGAATCTGGTAGTCGTGTGGGGACATCGCGTTCTGCACGGCTTGATGCATGCTCATGCCTGGTTGGCAAGTCACCCAGGGTGCATTGCTCGCGCAATATTCGATCATCGGCAGGGTGCCGGGACCGCAGGAACGGGTGGCCTCGCAACTGGCCAATTGCTGCAACTGCGAGCTAATGGTGCCCTGCTGGTTAGGGTGCATGTTTTTCCAGGTGGCAAGATCCTCGATCAGATGTGCAGGGTCCATCGACATCAGGTTGTCGGTCGCGCGTCTGACCAGGTAGGGATCAACTGAATGGTCCAGGACCGTGATCGACTGCTCAAGCAATTCCTGGCGCTCCGCATCGGTTTTCATCAGGCCGGGCGCCGGCACCTCGTACAATTTGTCGAGTACGTCCGGGTCGTTGTTCAGCTCCCGCAGGCGCCGCATCCGCTCGGCTTCGGTGATCGACAGCATCGGTTTGCACCACTCCAATACCACCGGCGCGTTATGCCATTGCTCGGCAGGCACGTTGGACCGAAGTTGCGCCAGAGCGCTCGAACAGGCGCCTATCAGGCGGTTGCGGAGAAACTTGGCCTGGGGCTGTGACGCGATCTGCGGCAGGTCCAACAGATTCCACAGTTCCATCGAGGATAGGCGATGCAGGCGGGGAAGGTTTTCCAACCAAAGCGGGTCGCCGCCATTCGCCAGCACATCAGCCAGCGTCTCTGGCGAAGTTTGCCGGCTTGCTCCCGTCGTTGTCGGGCTTGTGCCGGCAGTGCTCGACGGTGGTTCGGCTTCTTCGGTGCGAGACTGAGATAAAGCACCTTTCGGAATTGTATCGCGTTGGGGCTGGCCCGCGCCCACCGGCAACAGGCGCCAGGTCAGTGCGGCGATGAGCAACGCCAAGACGGCGATCAGAAAATATTTCTTGTTCACGACGATCTCCAGAAAAGAAGTGCGCGGGTCGACGCTCCGCGCCGACCGGCGCAATCGGGGGTTAAGCAGCGCAGTTGTTGAAGGTCGTGTTGGCGAAATCAAGCACAGTATCGCCGCAGGATTGGCCAGTGCAGGAGAACACCCAGCGATCGACGACGCCATCGAGCAGGATAACCTCGAAGTAGTCGCCCGGGTTCGCCCAAAGATGCACCTGGTTCCGAATGGCCAACTCATTGGCTTCGCGATTGCGTAAGGCGTGCATGGTTTGACAATTGGACGTTTCCGCGTGACTCGAGCCCCTAACCACTGGGCCACTTTCGTCGCCGCCGTTGCCGCTATCGGAGCCATCGCAGGCGGCGCCGCAGCCGCTGGGATCGCCGCTGCTACCGCCCGAACCGCCGAAGGGGCCGCCGCTACCGGAACCGGGTGGAGCTGGAACGTTTACCGGGTCGAACATGTGCTGGGCCTGGGCGGCCTGCGGCAGGCTGGCTGCGCCGAGCAAGGCCACCGCCATCAGCGCGTGGGCAGCGTGCAGTCTGTTGCGGAAGCGGTCGAGCAGTGCCGGCGCTGCGTTGGATCGGGAAGTCGCTTGCTCATCACCTGCGCTCGCCGTGCTTGCGGGAGAGGCGCTCATGCTTGCGGCTCCGCTGGCCATTCCCTGCTCATGCTCATGCTGGTGCCGGTGTCGTCGCCGTTGCCGTCCGTGTCCCAGCCATTGCCGACGTGCCAGGGATTTTCGACTGCGGCCATCGCTGGCTGCGGGGCTGGTTCCCGGCTGACCTGGGACAGACTGGCTGCGCCAAGCAGGGCTGCCGCCATCAGCGCGTGGGCACTAAACAGGCGAGCACGAAAGCGATCGGTCAGGCCAGTTACCTGGGTGCTCCGGTCATCGGCTTTGGGGGGGTATGGTTTGTGTTCATTGTTTCTCCAGATGTCTTATTTGATTGTTTGCATTCCATTCGGCACAGCCACCGGTAAGAAAAACCATTGCTGGCGGGGCCGGCGGGCAAGGTAGGCGAGTGAAGCGCATTTGTCAACTATTGGTGTTCGTCCGGACAAAAGCGTTGCTCTAATCAGCAAAACATGATAGCGCTTCAAAGACGAATGCGCTTCGCTTGCCCTCCCTACGCCACTTGTCTACCCCTCGAAAGCAGTTGATGGCCGAGCAGGCTCCGGTGGCGCGCTAGGCTGTCGACCATGAACGATCAGCGCATCCAACTGCAGCCGAGCTGGAAGGCGCGTCTGGCTACGGTATTCGAATCCACCGGGATGCAGGAGCTGCGGCAGTTTCTGCTGGCCGAGCGGGCGGCCGGCAAGGTAATTTATCCACCTTCTGCGCGCTGGTTTGCGGCGCTGGATGCGACGCCATTCGAGGCGGTCAAGGTGGTGATCCTGGGCCAAGATCCTTACCACGGGCCGGGGCAGGCGCATGGGCTCAGTTTTTCGGTGCCGCGCGGGGTGCCGGCGCCGCCTTCGCTGAACAATATGCTGACCGAGATCAGCCGCGATCTGGGCCTGCCGCGTCCGCGCCATGGCTGTCTGGAAGCCTGGGCACAGCAGGGTGTGCTGCTGTTGAATGCGGTGCTGACAGTCGAGCACGGCCGCGCCGGTTCGCACCAGGGGCGCGGCTGGGAGGCCTTCAGCGACGCCATCGTGCAGCAATTGAATGACACCCGCGAGCCTCTGGTGTTCCTGCTCTGGGGTAGTTACGCCCAGGCCAAGGGTCGGCTGATCGACCGTCGCCGCCATTGCGTACTGGAAACCGCGCATCCCTCGCCGCTGTCGGCGCATCGTGGTTTCGTCGGCTGCGGACATTTCTCCAAAGCCAACCAATACCTGGCCGCGCATGGGCAGGGCCCGATCGATTGGCGCTTGCCGGACTGAGCTGCGGAGCGGGGGAACCGGGAAACGGCAGACGAGAGTCGGGAGTCGGGAGTCGGGAGTCGGGAGTCGGGAGAAGGGAGACGAAGCGCTGTCATCCCGGCGAAGGCCGGGACCCAGTGTCTGGTTCTGTCGCACTCTCACCGCTGGGCCCCGGCCTGCGCCGGGGCGACGGTTCGCTGTGCTCAGAACTGGGCCCCGGCGTTCGCCGGGGCGACGGTTCGCTGTGCGCTGACTCCGACTGGCCGCTGAACCAAAGCTCGCCCGCTAACCCGCAGCGG